>PLZL01000463.1 GCA_003152145.1 Limisphaerales bacterium | reverse complement strand
TCATCGCCATGAGCGGCGTGCGCGCTCACAACCCGGAACTCACCCGGCTCGGCCTCACGCTGCCCGGCTTCGTGGACCGCAATAAAATCATCGCCTCGCTGCCGAGCCTCGGCCTGCTCACGCTCGCCGGGTTGACGCCGGACCGGTTTGAAATCGCCTACCACGAAATCGCCGATTTGAAAACGTTGCCGGAGCTGCCAACGGATTTTGACCTCGTCGCCATCAGCACCTTCACCGCGCAATTTTACGAGGCGTGCGACGTCGCAGATTATTACCGCGCGCGCAACATCCCCGTCGTCATGGGCGGCATCACCGTTTCGTCGTTGCGCGAACAGACGAAGGAACATTGCACCAGCGTTGTCATCGGCGAGGGCGAATTGCTCTGGCCGGAACTGCTTGCCGACTTTGAGCGCGGCGCGTTGAAGCCGTTTTACACGCCGGCGAAGGAATTCGATCTGGCCGACGCGCCAATGCCGTGCTTCGATTTGCTCGACCCGGGAAAATACAACCGCCTTACCGTGCAAACCAGCCGCGGCTGTCCGCACCGCTGCGAGTTCTGCGCGAGTTCGATTTTGCTCACGCCGCGTTACAAGGTGAAGCCGGTGGAAAAGGTCCTCGCCGAAATCCGCGCGATCAAAAAAATCTGGCCGCGCCCGTTCATCGAGTTCGCCGACGACAACAGTTTTGTTGACCGGAGGCATTACAAAAAACTGCTGCGCGAACTGGCGAAGGAAAAACTCCGCTGGTTCACCGAGGCTGACGTGCGCGTGGCCGAGGACAACGAATTACTTGGTCTGATGCGCGACTCCGGCTGCCAGCAGGTCCTCATCGGTTTGGAAAGTCCGCGCCGCACGAGTCTCGATGGTATCGAGTTGAAATCGAACTGGAAATGGCGCCAGCAGGATTCTTACAAGGAAGCCATCGCCAAGATTCAATCCTACGGCGTGACGGTGAACGGCTGTTTCGTTCTCGGTCTTGACGGCGACACGCCGGAAGTCTTCAACGAGGTGCTCGACTTTGTGAGGGGTTCCGGGCTTTACGAAGTGCAGGTGACGTTCATGACCGCGTTTCCCGGCACGCCGCTTTACGAGCGGCTGAAACGCGAAGGCCGCATCCTCCGCGACCGCGCGTGGGAGCTGTGCACGCTGTTCGACATCAATTTCACACCGAAAAACATGAGCGTTGAACAACTGCAAATCGGGTTCTTGAAACTGGCCAAGCAGCTTTATTCCGCCGGGGAAACACATGAGCGGCGGGCAAATTTCAAACGCCGGTTGAAAACGTCGCCGAATTTTGGCCGGCGCGCGGCGCGGCAGGAGCAGGCGCTGGCGGCGTGAAATAAACCGACAAAACTTATGAAATCGAAATTTATCCTCGTTCTGATATTGGCGCTGACACTCGCTGGTTGTGCGACCACGCCGCCCTCGCTCAAAGGCAGCCCCGATCTGTTGAAGTTTTTGTCCGACGGCAGGACCACCCGGACGGAGGCAATCATCACTTTGGGCCAGCCGTCCGGCCGGTTTGAGTCGGAAAACATTCTCACCTACCGGCTGGGGGTTGAGCCGCGGAACAGCGGCTATTACGTCGTCGAGCGCGAAACGACTACCAATGGCTGGCCCACTTGGACGGCGGCCAAATTCAGCCTGGTGCTGGTTTTTGATGATGCCGGGGTGTTGCGCAAACATTCCTTGGTGAAGGTGAACAAATGAAAATCTCTCCTCCCATCATATTGAAAGCATCAAGATTTTGCCGCCTGCTGGCGATGGGTTTGGCGCTCGCATATTCCACGACCGGCTGTCTCATCATCCCCACACCGCCTGTCCATAGCGGGTATGCGCGCACCAATGTCACCGAGGAGACAACCACGCAATTTGAGCGGGGCAAAAACACCATGACGGACGTGATCCTGCAACTCGGCGAGCCGGATGCCGTCTCCGCAGATGAAAGCCGGGTCGTCTATCGGTCGGAAAAACTCGCCGGCTTGTGGGCAGTCGGAGCTGGTGGCGATACCGGAGCCGCTGCCGGCGATGCGGGGGCGCTCTTCACAGAACGAATTTTCATTATTGAATTTGACTCATCCGGCCGTTTTCAAAGCGCGCGACGCACGTGGCAGATCGGGATCGCGGATGACTTTGGCCCTCCCGTGCTCAAACCGTTGGCTCTGCCGTCGAAAACACCCGGCCCGCCAATGGCTGGCGGCGAAATCATCTTGCGCGAGCAGCCGCACGCTTTTTGGCTTCCCGGCGCGGCCGGACGGCTTTCAATCGGCGAACCAGGACGTCTCGTTTTCACAGAATCCAATCTGGTTTTCTACACAGCCGGTCAATTTGCCAACGCCGAACCTGCATTGAAACTGCCGTTCGACGAGATCGTGGACGCGCGCGTCAACGGAAACCTTTTCAGTGGGAAATGGCTGCTGGTGAATGCCAGCAATGGCGTTCACTCGTTTCGGATTGAGCGTCCGAAGCAATTAGGCGCCGCCTCATGGGAGGACAAAGCCGCGATGCAAGCAGCCTGCAACTTTATCAGATTCAGAATCAAATGAGACGCAGGCTGAATTTGAACCGCGCGATGCGCCGAAACAAAAAACTAAAAATCACAGAAAGGAAATCGGACTATGAAAAAAACCATCAAGCCTCTGACCTCGAGCCTGATCAACAGCGATGCGCCAAACTTGAAATGGACCATGGTCGTTGCCCTGGCGCTGGCAACGACACTGCTGGCCGGTTGCATATCGCCGCGCGTAACCAAGCCACCGCAGACAGCAACGGAGCTGCGGGGCTTTCAACGAACCAAGCTGGTCGTCACCGACGCCGTGAACACCGCCTATTCCCGAGAGGGCACGCCCATATTCGAAGGATTGCTCAAAGGCAGATTGCAGGCGCTTGGCTGCACGATTGTCGAAACCAATCCCGCAGTCGTTCTGAGCGTGCGGATTCGCGAGTTTGACGAGGGCGACCGCGCACTGCGCACGCTGGTCGGCTTCGGCGCAGGACGGGCGGTTTTGAAGTTCACCGCCGATTTCCTGCAGCCGTCCGGTGAACTACTCGCCAAATTGGAAGGCGGCAAAATGTATCACGGACTGGAATTGACGGATAACCCGACCTTAAAGTCCGATGAGTCCACCCGGATGGGACTGATTTCCTATTCCGTCAGTCAAATCGCCAAGTTCATTGAAGAAAATGGGCGCTACAGGTAAAGCTCAGTCCACGCAGGAGGCCTGCGATTTTATCCAGTCCAAAATCAAACCAACCCAGCCTGAAAAATGAAACACGGCGACATCCAAAAGCTCCACGACGCCGAATCCATTACCGGCACGCGATGCAGCGCTAGCAAATGCTCATGGCGTGGATGCGCACAAAATTCTTCAGAGAGGGTTGTATCATTTCCAATCTCGAAAGGAAAAATGAAAGGTAAATTGTGAAAACACGAACTCTGAACCAGTCGCTCCATGCAAGGTGTTTTTTCCAAAACTTTGGGTCCTCGACATTTGACGACGGGCCGCTGCGATTTCTTCGCGTCGTTAGTCGAAGCAACGGGCCCAGTTTTCGACTCAATGGACCCGGTGGCAAATTCCTAACGGTTGTCGCGATGGTGTGTCAGGGTCTGATTTTTTTGGGCGCAGCCGACTGTAGTGTCGCTCAGCCTATCAACGACAATTTCACCGATGCCATCCCGTTGACCAATTATTGGGTGACTGTGACCGGCAACAACGCCGAAGCAACTCGTGAACCGGGCGATCCGACGGCAGGCGACAAGTCGGTTTGGTGGTCGTGGACGGCGCCGACGTCCGGCGTTTACACCATAACCGCAGTGGGATTACCGGGCTATTTTTCACCCTTCTTGGGTGTGTATTCCGGCACGACACTGGGCGGCCTTACACTTCTGGCCGGTGATTCAGACTATGATGAATACGCTTACACAGCGCGTGTGACATTCAACGTTGTCAGCGGCGTCACTTACCACATCGCTGTGAGCACTGTTAACGGTTACGGCGGAGACTTTAGTCTTAGCCTTGTGCCAACGACGCCGCCGACTGTCACAATTACTCATCCCACAAACAACGCCACATTTTACGTGGGCGACACGGTCGTTCTCACTGCGGAGGCTTCGGATAGTGATGGCACGGTGACGAATCTGGAGCTTTATTTGGATTTCGAGTCTGTCCAAAGGAGCACGAACAATTCGTGCCAACTGACTTTAAACTTCACCAATGGTCCCGAGGGACATTGGTTGTGGGCGCGAGCGACGGACAACTCCGGCGTTACCAGTATTTCGGCAAGAATAATCTTCACTGCCACGTATCCGCCGCCGGTCAATGACAACTTTGCCGATGCCACCGCGCTGACCAATTATTGGGTGACTGTGACCGGCAACAACGCCGAAGCAACTCGTGAACCGGGCGACCCGACGGCAGGCGACAAGTCGGTTTGGTGGTCGTGGACGGCGCCTTCTTCGGGCGTTTATACTGTGACGGCGGTGGGATTGCCGGGGTATTTTCAACCATTTCTCGGGGTGTATCTCGGCACGGCCCTGACCAACCTCACGCTGGTGGCGAACAATTTTTACTACGACAGCTACACAGCGCGTGTGACCATCAGCGTCGTAAGCGGTGTCACTTACTCCATCGGCGTCAGCACTGTTGGCGGCTTCGGCGGAGACTTTAGTCTTAGCCTTGTGCCAACGGTGCCGCCGACAGTCGCCATCACTCTTCCCACAAACAACACCACGTTTTACGTGGGAGAAATCGTTACTCTGGCTGCAAATGCTTCGGATAGTGACGGCACGGTGACCAATCTGGAGCTCTATTTGGATCCTGAACTTGTCCAGAGGAGCACGAACAACTCGTGTCAAGTAAGTATGCTTTTCACCAATGGTCCAGAAGGCCATCAGTTGTGGGCTCGGGCCACGGACAACTCCGGTGTCACCAGTGTTTCCGGTGAAATATACTTCATCGTGACGTATCCACCGCCGGTCAACGACAACTTTGCCAATGCCATCCCGCTGACCAATTATTGGGTTACCGTGACCGGCAACAACGCGTATGCGACCCGTGAACCGGGCGATCCGACGGCAGGCGACAAGTCTGTTTGGTGGTCCTGGACGGTGCCGACTTCGGGCGTTTATACTGTGACGGCGATGGGGATGGGTTACTTTGATCCCTTTCTTGGGATTTACTCGGGAACAACGATCTCCAACCTGACTCTCATCGGCAGCGACACCTACGATGGCAGTTCGGGGATGACTTACGCGACGCGGGTCAAGGTCAACGCCACGGCGGGTGCGACCTACGTGATCGCCGTGAGCACTGTGGCCGGCTTTGGAGGCGACATTGCGCTCTGTATCGTGCCGGCGGCCCTGCCGGGGGCACCAGCGACGTTGAACAGAATTTCTTCGCTTGCCGATGGTTCGTGTCGCTTGCGCTTCAATACGGGAATTACCAATAACTGGGTCATTGAAGCATCTACAAACCTGGTGGATTGGGATCCTGTGAGCATCGCTTTTCCGCCCGGTTGCTCGCTGGATTTCACCGATTATTACGCGGCGGCTTTGCCGTTACGATTTTATCGTCTTAGGGCCGCACCTTGAACGAGGCTAATCAATCTGATGAAAACATGAAAACCAACCATAAAAAATTCTGGAGCTGGCAGCCTGCTGGCTTGGTGGCATTGCTTTCAGGCGCAGTCGCAATGCTGCCAGTGCTTGCCGGAACATCTGACTCCAAATCCCCAACGACGAACCAAACGGCAGTTGCGAACACAACAAACATGGATACGCTCGTGAAAGTATTGCCAGCCACCTTGGTTGGGGCGGCGAGTGACACCAACGCTGAATTTATCATTCTCCGAGCCAAGGCTGAAAAGGGCGATGCCCAATCCCAGTTTGAGTTTGGTCAGGTGTTTTACTCCGGTGAGTTTGGCAAGGCGACGAATTATTTGGAAGCGGTGAAGTGGTTTCGCAAAGCCGCCGGGCAGAATTACCCCCAAGCGCAATACGATCTCGGCGTCTGCTACGAAAGCGGCAATGGAGTGCCGCAGAATTACGCGGAGGCGGTGCAGTGGTATCGCAAGGCAGCCGAACAGAACTTCGCCGCGGCTCAAAACAATCTGGGCAAATGCTTCTACGCAGGCCAAGGCGTTGCAACGAATCAGGCGGAAGCGGTGGAATGGTTTCGCGAAGCCGCTGGGCAGAATTACGCCCAAGCTCAATGCAATCTCGGCGTCTGCTACAAAAGCGGCAATGGAGTGGCGCAGAATTACGCGGAGGCGGTAAATTGGTGGCGCAAAGCCGCCGGACAAAACTACGCCCAAGCTCAATACAATCTCGGCGTATGCTACCGAACCGGACGCGGCGTTGCAGAGGATACGGTAGAAGCGGCGAAGTGGAATCGCAAGGCCGCAGAGCAGGATTTCGCCGAAGCTCAAAACAACTTGGGCGCTTGCTATGAACACGGTGATGGCGTGGCAAAGGATTATGTGGAGGCGGCGAAATGGTATCGCAAAGCCGCCGAGCAAAATGACTCCCTGGCACAATACAATCTGGGCCTTTGCTGCGGCAAGGGCCAAGGCCTGGCGCAAGATAACGCAGAGTCATACAAGTGGCTTCTTCTGGCAAGCGCGCAAGGCGAAGAGGTGGCAAGACAGGACATGGCCGAACTGGAACATCATTTGACCCCGGACCAACGGGTGGAGGGACAGAAACGCGCGAGTGATTTCAAGCCGCAGGAGGTTACGACGGATTCATCATTCCAAGACCCGCAACGCGGAACATACGGCGACGCACCGGCTGACCTCCTGGCCAAGGCGGAAACCGGCGATGCCAAGGCCCAAAATGAATTAGGTGAGGCATTCTATGTCGGCAGGCTGGATGTAATGAGGAATCCCGTGGCGGCAGTGAAGTGGTTTCGCAAGGCTGCAGAACAGAATCTCGCCGCCGCCCAGTCTAATCTGGGGGTTTGCTACGAACGCGGCGACGGCGTGGCGAAGTATGAGGTGGAGGCTTACAAGTGGGACCTGCTGGCAGCGGCGCAAGGTGACGCCAAAGCGAAGAGCAATGCGACCCTGCTCGAGTTAATGATGTCACCGGAGCAAATTGCGGATGGAAAACGGCGGGCGCATGTTTGGCTCGAACAACTAAAAACTATCTCCCCTAGCCATGCAAGCGCGCCGGTTTCATCGAGTCCAAAATCCAAGCAACCCAACTGAAACCATGAAGATCACCGACATTCAGAAGCTCCACGGCGCCGGCCTCATCACCGATGAGCAGCGGCAGAAAATCATCGAGCACTTCGACTTGAAGGAGGACGGCGGCAACAACTTTCTCGCCATCGTCTCCATCATCGGCGCGGTGCTCATCACGGCGGGAATCGCGCTGCTGATTTCCGCGCACTGGAACGAAATCCCGCGCGGCGTGAAAATCGCCACGGGCATTTTGCTCATGCTCGGCGCGCACACGGGCGGCTGGTGGCTGCGCGAAGTCCACGGAAAATACCGCGAGACCGGCGAGGCGCTGCATCTCATCGGCTCCGGCCTCTTTCTCGCCAACATCGCGCTCATCGGGCAAATCTACAACATCGTCTCGCGCCCGCCGAATGCCTTTCTGCTCTGGTGGATTGGCATCGCCGCGCTGCCGTGGCTGCTGCGGTCAAAGGCGCAACATGTCCTGCTCCTGCTCGCCTTCGGCATCTGGTTCGGACTCGAAGTCAACGAGCGCGGCGGCTGGATTTACTGCGGCTCGGACGAACGCCAGCTTCTGCTCTACTCGCTGCTGGGGCTGATTTACCTCGGCGCGGGCTGGCTGTTGCGGCGCGGTGCGTTCACGGACTTCGCGCCGCCCACCGAGAAGCTCGGCCTGCTCGCGTTCCTAGTCTTTTTCTTTCCGCTCACGTGGAAGGAAGTCTTCAACTGGCGGAGCGGCGACATCAACAACTGGATTTTCCCCATGCTCGGCTTGCTCGCCATCATCCTGTTGGCGCCCGGCCTGAAAAACCTTCGCGCGCTGACGGCGCAATGGCGCTGGACGTGGTTCGCCGCGCTGTTTGGCATGATGATTTTCATGGCGACGATCTGGTTCGGCCTGTGGCGGACCGACTTTAACGGCGGCCCGCGCCATATATATTGGGTCGGGTCGTGGACCTACCTCATCGCCTCTATTGCGGTCTTCATTTTCTGCCTGCTGCAAATCCAGGTCGGCATCCAAGAACGCTCGGAATTCCTTGTCAATGTCGGCGTGGTCTTCATCGCACTCGACATCATCGCCGCCTACTTCAGTTTGTTCGGCACCATGGCGCGCACGGGCCTGATGTTCGTGGTGTCCGGCGTGTTCCTGATTGTCTTCGGCATTTATCTCGAAAAGAAACGGCGCAAGCTGATGAAACAAATCAAGTCGCCGCCAGAAGGATTGCGTCCTGAAGCGGCACAAATTTGACTCGTTCGCCAANNGCGGTGGCCATGCCGTTGTCAATGGCCCTGCTGGCGGTGTGCGTCGGCCGTTTCGCGGTCGCCGCCGAACCGCAAGCCAGCATTGCGCCGGACCAGCAGCAGCGGCTGGAATTGATGAAAGCCAAGGGGCCGGACGCCTCGCTGACCATCCTCCCCGTGCGCCTGGCGGGCAAACCGTGGGATCGTGTGACCGAGGTGGTCGGCGTTCTGCTCGAACAACAGGGATTGAAAAACATTGAGCTTGGGAAAACGCCGTTCACACCAGCGGAAACGAATTTGGAAAACCTGGCCACCGCCGTTGGCGCCTTTGTGAAGACCAATCCCATCACCACCGGCTACGCGCTTTACGCCGAATACAATGGCGATCAAAAAAACGGATTGAATGAACTGCGCGCGGTCGTCGTGGATCAAGCTGGCGCGGTCGTCTGGACGGACCGGCAGACGCCACAAGACGAGGCGTTTAAGAAAATAGGAGAGCGCGATCCGATGACGATGTCCGTTCTGCTCATCGAGCGGTTGAGTCCGCCGCTCGGCCTCAACGAGGAAACCGTCAAGGCGGCCAAGCCGGGCAAGCTGGCGGCTCTCCTGGATCAGCGCAGCGGACTGCCTCCCGAAAATGAAAGGGCGGCCCTGCCCGAACGCCTGCAAGCGATGAAACAGGCGCTGCCCGGAGCGACGCTGCTGGTTTATCCGGCGCGAATTGGCGGGAACAAGACCAGTATTTCCAGCGCAACCAACGTCGTGCGGCTGCTCAATGAGGCGGGCCTGTGCAAGGCCGTCCAAGCGGACCAGACAATTCTCCTCAAAGCTTCGCAGGCCGACCCGAACGAACTGAAGTCGCTCTGGGATCTGGCGCGCGAGTTTCGGGATTATGCCCGCGCCAATCCGCCGGCGGCCGACTACGCGCTTTACGCGGACTATGTTTTCAATCCGCAAAACGCGGAGCAGGGCTTGGTGCATTTTGTGGTGTGCGACCGCAAGGGCGAATGGGTGATTGTGGACATGCAAAACTCGCATCAGCCGGATTACCAGAGCATCGGGATCACGTCCCGTGACCGCTGCGACCAATTGCTTGTCAAGCGTCTGGAAGGATACCTGAAATGAAATTTCTGTCAAAAAATGGAACGCGCCGAACCAGCGGGAAATTTTGAAACCAAACCAAAATCACTGAAAGGAAAATGACTATGAAAAACAAACTATGGTTGATGGCTGTGTGCAGCACGCTGCTTGCTGCCGCCGCGTCGGGACAAAATGCTCCCGGAGCGGGCACAAATGCAGATGCCGCGGCTATCTTCGTCCGCATTGGCACGAAATTGATTAACCAACACAAGCCCGGCGAGGCCTTGAAAGCCTTCGAGCAGGCTTCCGCACTTCAGCCGGACAACGAACGGGCGGCGATCGGACAATACATCAGCCTCGTGCAATTGAACCGGGTGAATGACGGAGCGAAAGTCCTGGACAACTGGGTGGCAGCCAAACCCGATGATCCCCGGCGCTGGTCGTGCAAGGGCATGGCTGAAGCTGAATCGGACCGGCCCGAGGCAGCGTTGAAGTCTTTTGAGAAACTCACCGAGCTTCAGCCTGACGAAGGTGCCAATTATGTTGGCACGGGAGAGATGCTCGAGGCGCTGAAGCGGGACGACGAGGCGCTGAAAGCTTATGACAAGGCAATCACGCTAAGTCCAAAACACGAGGCAGCCTGGAGCGGCCGCGGCGGCGTGCTGCTGAGATTGGGAAAATACGACGAGGCGATCAAGTCGCTGGACAAAGCGATTGAACTTCGCCCGCAGTGGGAAGAACCGTGGTATGGTCGCGCTTGTGCGTATGCCGGGAAAGGCGACAAAACCAACGCGCTCGCCGACCTCAAGCAAGCCATCGAACTGCAACCTTCGCTCAAAGCCGGGGCCGTCAAGGAAGCCGGTTTCAAAAACCTGCAAGGCGACCCGGATTTCAAGAAGTTGACGGAATAAATCACATTGTGTGGAAAGGATCGGCCATGAAACTCAAGCTCTTCATCCTCGTCCTCGCGCTGCAAACCGCGTGGCTGCTCGGCACCGTCATCACGCAGGAATACGCGCTCGCCCACGGCAAAGCCATCCTGCTCGAAACGCGGCCCGTGAACCCGCGCGACCTGTTGAGCGGCGATTACATGATGCTGAACTACAAAACCTGAAGCTGAACTACAAAATCAGCGACGTGCCGACGAACCTCTTTTAGCCGACGGAGAAAAAGG
>PLZL01000187.1 GCA_003152145.1 Limisphaerales bacterium | reverse complement strand
CGGAATTGAAGCCGCTGGTGCCGGTTGTTCTGAAGGGCGCACACATCGTTTATGCCCATTCCGTTTTGCAGCGTGAAAGCGGCCTCGGCTATTTGAGCGGCTGGGCGAAAAAGTCATTTGCAAATACCGCCAGCAAGAACGATTTCTTTGAGAAGCTGGGGCGTCAATTGCAACCCGTGGCGGAAGACCGTTTGCGCAGTTTGCCGCCGGGCGTGACACCGGAAAGCGTTTTTGCGAAAATCAATTGAAACTTTCCTGCGGCTTGAGATGAAACCAGACCGGTCGGCAAGGAAACCGGGAAGACTGATTACTGGTCGGCGAGGCAGATGTCCACCACCATCACGGTTTTTGCGGGATGATCGGCCCAGTAAGTAATCGCATAGTTGCCGACAATTTTAATCTGGCGCGTGCGGAAAGTTTTGTCTTGGTCCGCAAAATCGCCTTCGACAAATGGATTTTCCGCGAGCGACTGGATAAAGCGGAGAATATTTTGCGGCGGCGGCCCGCGCTTCGGCACGACTTCGAGCAATTCAAAATGCAGATAAACTGCGTAGCGCACCATGAAGTCAGCTTTGGTTTAAACGTCTCTCAAATTCATCGGGCGCGAGCCAATGTGAAGGGTCCTTATCGTCGAGCCGCCGCAGGATTTTAGCCTGATAATCCGCGTCGTCCTTGCGGCGAAGTTGAAACAAGAACGCGGCCACCTCCGCCTGCTCGGTAGCGGAAAGCGCAACCAGTTCCTTTTTCAAATCCATGACGCTCATGGTTTACATTTAATCTCTTGACCCGGATTTCGCAAGCGTCAAATGCCCGATCCTTGCGCGGCACGCGGTTTGATTGCCACATGAAGGCTTTCTGGACCGTGCCGCAAATTGTCATTCGCAAATTCCGGCAAAGTTTCATTGATTTTTGGCTTTGATTTTCTAATTTGTAATCGCATGTCAGTCATTCCTGAAAAACAGCGCGCGGTGCAACTGGTCGCCTCCGACCAGCTCCGCGTCAATGAATCCAAGCCGGTGTTCCAGCCGGGACCGCACCAAATTCTCTGCCAGGTCGAGGTCTGTGGCCTGTGCTTTTCGGATTTGAAGCTGCTGAAACAATTTTCCGGTCACGCCCGCAAATCCGAAATTACCGCTGGCATCGAAGCCTCCGCGCTCGCGCAAATGCCGCACTACGTCCCCGGCGAAAAGCCGGTCGTGCCCGGCCATGAAACCGTCGTGCGCATCGTCAAAGTCGGGCCGGAAGTGAAACGGTTCAAGGCCGGCGAGCGCTATTTGGTTCAAACCGATTACCGCTGGCTGCCGACGAAGAATTCCAATTCCGCGTTCGGCTACAATTTCGAGGGCGCATTGCAGGAATACGTGATGGTGGACGAGCGCGTCATCACCGCGCCGGATGGTGAGTCCATGTTCATTCCCGCGCCGGAGGATTTGTCCGCATCGGCAATCGCATTGTGCGAGCCGTGGGCCTGCGTCGAGGACGCCTACGTCGAGGAACAGCGGCGCGCCTTCAAACGCGACGGCAAAACGCTCATCGTCGCTGATGACGAATCCCGCTCTCACGGGATGGACGGCGCAGGCAAAATCACTTANNGTTTGTTCGTCATCGTGCAGGGCGGGAAGAAATTCGGCAGGCCGGTCGTCACCGCCGTTGGCCGTGTGCATTACGGCGGCATCCGCATCATCGGCACCACGGGCGGCAATGTGACCGATGCGCTGGCGGCAATTCCCGCCACCGCCGAAATCCGGCCGGGCGACAAAATCAACATCATCGGCGCGGCAGGGCCGATGGGCACGATGCACGTCATCCGCGATTTGTGCCAGGGCGTGCCGAACGTCACCGTCTTCGCCGGCGATTTGAGCGATGAGCGGTTGGTCGCGTTGCGCAAGCTCTCCGAGCCGCTGGCGCAAAAGAACAAGCTCACGCTGAAGACCTACAATCCGTCGAAGGACAAACTGGCGGAGAAATTCAATTACATCGTGCTCATGGCACCGGTTCCGGCGCTGGTCGCGCAGGCCGTCAAGGACGCCGCGCCGAAGGCCATCATCAACATTTTTGCCGGCATTCCCGCCGACAAGACCGCTGAGATTGACCTCGACGCCTATATCGAAAAGCAATGTTATTTCATCGGCACGAGCGGCTCGACGCTGGACGACATGAAGGCCGTCTTGAAAAAGGTGGCTTCACGCCAGCTCGACACAAATTTGTCCGTCGCCGCCATCGCCGGTCTGGACGGCGCGGTGGACGGCATCCGCGCGGTCGAAAAAAACCTGATGCCCGGAAAAATCATAGTGTATCCATTTGCAAAAGGCTTGAAGCTCACGGCGCTCACCGAGGTCGGCAGGGAACATTCCGGCGTGGCCAACGCGCTCGATGACGGTTATTGGAACAAGAACGCGGAGGCGGCGTTGAAAAAGGAGTTCGGCGCACCATGAATCTTCCACTCGAAAGCAAAATTGCCGTCGTCACCGGCGGCGCACAGGGATTGGGCCAGACCATTTGCGGGGCGCTGGCAAAAGCCGGTTGCCACGTCGCCATCGCCGACATGAAAGACGAGGCGGCACAGGCGACAGCGTCGGAAATTGTCAAGGCGACTGGCCGGAAGGCGTTCGCGTTGAAAACCGACGTGACCAAGGAGGCGGACATTGAAAAACTGTTCAACCGCGCGGTCTCGGAATTTGGGCGCGTGGACATCGTGGTCGCCAACGCAGCCATTCTGATTGCCGAGCCGATTGCCGAGGCCAATGCCGAAAAATGGCGCGCGGTGATGAACGTGAATCTGTTTGGCAACTTTCTCACCATGAAACACGCCTGCCGCGTCATGAAACCGCGGCGCAGCGGCGTCATCATCCAGATCAATTCCAAGTCCGGCAAAAAGGGCAGCGCGGCCAACTCCGCCTACGCCGCGACGAAATTCGGCGGCATCGGCCTCGTCCAAAGCGTCGCGCTGGAAATGGCGCCGCACGGCGTCCGCTGCAACGCCATCTGCCCCGGCAACCTGCTCGATTCGCCGTTGTGGACCGACCCGAACAGCGGCCTGTTCGTGCAATATCTCAAGGCCGGCAAAGTGTCCGGCGCAAAAACCGTCGGGGACGTGCGGCAATTTTACACCAACCAGGTGCCGATGAAAAAGGGCTGCACCTACGACGACGTTTGCAACGCGCTGATTTTTCTCGCCGGCGATGGCGCAAGTTACCTCACCGGCATTTCGTTGAGCGTCACCGGCGGCCAGGAAATGAATTGAAGCAACGCACGCTTCTCCGGAGACTGCTGACTGCGGATTTCAGCCTTCAGCATTTCCTTCGAACCGACCTTCGCCAATTTGTTTGTCTCCACCGGCTTCCACGCGGACGACCGCTGCATTGCAAAAAACCCGCGCAGGCGGTGACTGCGTGGGCGTTAATTTTATTCAGGTTTTTAGTTCAATAGTCCCATCAACGTTGCCCGCGACTCCTGCTTCACCGTCAACACCTTCCGGAGGTTGGCCTGCGCGGCTGTGAGCGCGGCCTGCTTGACCTTTTGTGAAGCATTGTATTTGGCCAGCAAATCCTTGAGCTGTTCCGCCGGCGCGTCATTGTCAATGGCCTGTTGCAGGGCCTGGGCTTCAGGGCTGGGTTGAGGGCCGCCCTGGCCGCCGCCGTTGTTGCCACCGCGGCGTCCGCCGCCAAACGCTCCGCGACCGCCACCCACGCGCGCGGCCTGTTGCGCATCCAGAACCTTCTGGAAAAGCGGTTGAACCGCGCTCCAATCCGTGTCGTTTGTAAAATCAAGTTGCTG
>PLZL01000071.1 GCA_003152145.1 Limisphaerales bacterium | reverse complement strand
CGCTGAAGGCCGTGGAAGAACCGCTGCAAATCAGCGCGAGCCCAGCCATGATGATTGTTTTGATGAATAATTTATTTTTCATATTTCCTTTCGTATGGATTTGGTTGTTGATGGTTTCGGTTGTTGATCAGCTTAGAAAATCTTTGAGACCGTCGTTGTCAGAGGCCAGCTTAAGTGCGACGTGGAAGTGTCCTACACAATCCTCGACAAAGTGCTTCCGAGCTTCCGTGATTGCGTTCAATTTTCCGGCAAGCTGGCCGGCGAGCCGGTGGTTCTCATTCCGGCGTTTGCCCCATGCATCGAGTTCTTCTTGGAACGCTTCGCGGGTGGGATTGGGTTCCACAACGGTTTTTTGATGCCGGTCACAAATCACCTGCACGGTGAGCCAGCATCCGGCGGCAAGAGCCGCCTCGGCCATAATAGATATAAAAACCATCCAGCCCGGACCTGACTGGCTGGGATGCGTGCTGTCGGTGGAGGTCAAACCTTGCACAATGTCGGCGGCGCTTTGCGTGAATCCTGGAAAGGTTTTGGCGAAGGAAGCCGCCCATAGAACCCCAAAGACGATTCCCGTGATGCAAACGGCAAAGGTGTATTTGTGCCGCGGGGATGGAGACTCCAATAACGATCCCACGACTTTAATGATGATCGCGAGCAGGACGGGGACCATGGAATATAAATAAGCGCGCCACGGGTTTTCAAAGGCAGGGATGCCGGTGGACATCAAAACCATCGCATTGGTGTTGATGCCCATCGCCAGGCCGAAGAAAGAAACAAGAAGCAACGAGGCCACCAGGAACTTGTTAAAACGCGTCCAAGGCTGCCCGTCCCGATGATGGACAATGGTGGGAGGCGTTTGACCCAGTTTGGCCGATATTTCTTTGCAGTGCCTTTCCGCCCCGGCGACCTCGACGTCAAGCACGTCACTGACCCGGTGGGCCTGCCCCTCGAGTTCGGCATTTTCACTTCCGAACTGCCGTTCGCTGAAATTGCGAACATCCGGCTCACCGGCGTGACCGCGCGACTGGGCAGCGGCGAGGATGAATCTTTTGTTCACCTCCGGCATCCGCACGGGTTGCCGGCAAAGGGCGATGATTTCTTGCGCCAATTCGCGGCTGCCATACAGGCTGCCATTCCCATTGTTACGAATAGGCTGGATGGGACTGTCCTGGCGAGGGTCAAAGTCGTCAGGATTATCTGTCGTTGTTTTTTTCATTTTGCTTCCTTTCATGGTTTAGTTGTTTATCAATCACGGTGGTTACGGGTTAAAAGACGGACGATGGCAACCAAGACCGCCCCGCAGATGCCGATGCATATCAGCCCGCATGTCATATCTTGCGGCGAGTTGCCCGGACCGATCTGCTCGGCGGTTGACAGAAATGCAACGGCTTCATGCCGGTGGCGCATGAAGAAGATGAACGCGCCGAGCGCCAACCCGGCGGCGATGATGTTGTTCAAGTTGAGTTTCATATTTTTTGTCGTTTTCGTTTTTTTGTGTAAGTTGTTGGTGAAAAATGTCAGATGTCCCGCGTTACATTCCGCGTGGATATAAAGGGACAATTATTGGCAACCCATTGCAGCGCCGCGCCGAATGGCATGACACGAATTGGGTTAGCTGTGAGGCTCGCGCCTTTCATTAACCGTTCGAGCGCCCCGCGGGCGGCACAGGCCGTGCGGGCATCCGGCAGCACGATCAGGAACAGGTCGGCGCGCAGCGCCTCGGCCTTGGCAATATCGTTGCGAANNTCGTGGATGCTGTCCGTGACGAATCGGATATTCCAGATGGACAGGATAACCGCGCAGGCGAAGTGCTTGATTCAGCGTCCCGACCATAATCTTGTTATGTAGATATTTCCCTCTCATGGTTGGTTCTCCGAGTTGGCCCGCACCGCGTCCGTGGCAGGTGCAAGTGGTTCAATGACGATTGAAGCCCGACCGCGTGCGTTTAAAGCAACGCTGTGTTCACGGATATAGCCCCGGGCGATTAATTGCTGCCGGATTTCCGCCAACCGTTTTCCGTTCAGGCGGGTCACCCGGCAATAATGACTGATGGATTTTCCGGGATTTGCCACCACGGCACGCGTCACACGGAATTCGGTTTCATCAAGAACTGGCGGCGCTTCCTTGGTGGGAGAAGCGACTTCCACTGTCATTTGTCCCGACCAGTTGGCAAACTCGTCCGCAAACTCCGTCGGCAGTTGGCGCAGCGGTGCGAGGCTCTGCTGGACTTCAGTTTCATTGACACCACCAGGCAACCTGCCCAGCGGAACTTGAAAGAGGAACGCCAGTGTATAGGAACCCAAGCCCACCTGGCCAACAAAGGTGCCCGGTCTCAAATTGTTCTGAATGTATTCCTGTTGTTCCTGGTTCAGACCGCAATCCGCAGCAAGCACCGCGTAATCTTCATGGGGGCCACAACGCCCGAAGGTGCGCATGGCGAGGTTCGCCCGCGCCCGACGGGAAAGACCAACCGTGGTCTGAACTATGGGCCAGACGCCAATGCCGGCACCACGGACGATGCCGAGTGCCTCATCAAGCGGGGTCATTTCGCCTTCGGCAGTGATGCGATCAGAAAAGATCCGCTGGGCATCGTCAATGATGAGGAACAGCTCGAGCGGGCCATTCATCAGCCCGCTGGCAATGCGGGAGTGAAAGACACTGAACAGCAGGGATTGGGGCAACAGTGTCCGGACCGACTCGGAAGCTCCGCGCAATTCGAATACAATGCTATGGCGCGTCAAATCCAGCGGCGTCCATCCCCGCGTCCAGGCACCGCACGCGGGCGTGAGGGTCATTAGAAATGCGCCCAACCGGTCGAGGATGGCATCGCGGCTGGCCGCATTGAAATCTTTTTGAGAACGGACCCATTCGTATAGGTGAAAAAGCGTTGGGAAACGGGTCGTGCCACCCTCCCAAACCGAAAATTTGGTGTAGAGCGCATAGATGCCTTGCCGGAGAATGGTGGCGGCCCGCCCGGGAATATCCAGCGTGCGAACCAGCAAATCCGCAGCGACGGTGGCATGATGGCGGGGGTCATATCCTTCGCATTGAAGGAGGTTCCACCGCCAATGCTGCCATGGCAAAATGATGAGGGGCTTGCCTGCCCGCTGATAGAACGGGAGCAGCAGCCTGAATTGCATTTTATATGGCTCGATCAGCCAGGTTGAGCAACCCAGCCAGGCAAATTGGGAAACCAACCACTAGGCAAAATTCGTTTTTCCGGCGCCGGTGTTTGCAACCGTCAGCAGCCCGGAACAGAGCCAATCCAGCATGATACGAATGGGTGAGCCGTGAATATCCAGCCCGAAGACCAGCTCGCCCTCGAAAAGACGCGCTTGCATAAACGGAGGCAGGCGCCCAGCTTTACTTTGCTGCTCAAGAAAACGGATGCGGCTTTCGGCCAGTTGCCTCAACAAGGAGTCGTGTGGGAGGATACCCAGTCCGCGTTGAAGCCTGCGTCCCAGGCGATCGTTGGCTGCGCCATGGGCTCGCGCCCAATCCCATCGCTCGAAAAACTTGTCGNNTCATAAGATTTCACTTTGAGTTTTTATCCAAACTGACAAAGGGGCTGAGCAGGACCGTCCAAAAGCCCCGCCAGAAGCGGCGGCGTTGAAACGCGCCGTGGCAATGGGAGCAGACCGGGACTTTTTGGCCGGATTCGTTTTGCAGAAATCGGACATGGGCAAGGCATAGGCCGACCTGGCACGAGCTGCACCGCGTATAACACTCTGCGCACGAGTCGCGAGAACATCCTTCCTCGCCGCAACGCCCGCCCCGCGGACGTCGGGCATCGTGGCCGCAGCCATACTCCCGTTCAGTGCCCCAGAGTTTTTGGACAACGGCCCCATTCAGCGAGAGGCTTACGTCCCGGCGTTGCTCGATGTCGTCGTAACGCTTGCCGTTGGCATCCATGCGCTGGACATACACCCAGTCTTCACGCAGGCCCTCGGATTCGCTTGGTTTCGTTGATTCGTGTTGGTTCATAGAAATCTTCAGGCGCTACCAGGGCGCGGAAAAAATGGTTCGATTCAAAAACCGGATTAGAAACCAGCAGCATTTTGCGGTGAGCCATACCGAAACCAGCGCCAGGACCAGCGCATTAAGAAACAGGATAGCGCGGACGGCAAAGCGGCATTTGTCAGCCCACTGGTCGGTGATTTTGATTTTCCATGACATACAGTTTTCTTTCGTTTGAATTAAATCGTTATGATTTGAGAATGAATAACCGATGTTTAAGCGACCCAGGCGTAGGGAGTGTATTCGTATCCATTGACATACAGCGTGGACTGCCTGTTGCCGGCCGACACCGCGAATTGAAGTGCCTCGTCAATGCCGACAAAACGACGCGGCTTAGATTTCCTGCCGCCGTTGTGGATGGTTAAGAATGCAGCCCCTTTTGCTAGGCTCGTAATTTTTATGATTGTATTTTTCATGTTGCTTTTGCTTTCTCTTTGGTTCGTTTTTTGGCTTCAGTTCAGAATCGGTTCAGGGCAGGACGGCAGTTCTTTCAACAGTGCCGACGTTTTTTCAAGCTCCCTGAGCTGCTTCAAAACCAGCACGATTCCCACGAGAACATCATCAGCCAGGCGTTTAAGATTCCTCTCGGAAGGAATGCCATCTTTCGGGATGAACGCGTGGGCGAAAATTCCGAGGCGACTGTCTTCAACAACAACCTTCGCCACTGCCAACACTGAATTGACGTGATTTGCAATGTCGCTCGCTGCTTCTGCGGAGGGCATTGGCATCCACTCCGGGGCGTGGACGCGGACCACGTCGCATTCGGGGGTTTCCAAGATGTCAAAGATGAGGCGCGTATCGAAAATATCCATTGCGCCCCAGGTGCTGACCTCGTTGCGTTGAATGGCAGCGGCGGTACAACCCTTGTGAGAACTTGCCAGGGTAAGCGCCTGCACAAGGCGGTATTCCTTAACGTTGGTTGATTGATGAGTGTTGGTTTTCATATACAATTATTTGGTTATGTTTTTATTTTTATCCCAGGCCTATTAGCCGTGGTTGATTCTGGAAATACGCGATTTTGGGGATTTCGTCTGTTGGTCTTGGTGTTGCCAACTGTTAG
>PLZL01000456.1 GCA_003152145.1 Limisphaerales bacterium | reverse complement strand
GCGATGAGGCCGATGAGCGCGATGAGCGCGCCGATGCTCAAGTAAAGCGTGATCTGGAACGTCGCGTAGTTCTTCCGTTCGCCGCGCCCCCAGACGCCGATCATGATGAACGTCGGCACCAGCGCGAATTCGTGCAGGAAATAAAAGAAAAACAAATCGAGAGAGGCGAACGCGCCGAGGATGCCGCCGCTCATCACCAGGAGCAGGATGTAAAATTCCTTCTCGCGCTCCTTGATTTCCCACGAACAGCATGCCGCCGCGAACGCGACAATCGCGCCCATCAAAATCAGACCGACGTTCAGGCCGTCCACGCCGACGTGATAGCTGATGCCGAGCGATTCGACCCACGGAATTTGCTGCTCGAACTGGTAGCCGTTCGCGCCGGGCACAAACTGGCAGAACATTTTCACCGCCAGCAGCATTGAGATAAACGTGGCGAGGATGGCAATGGCGCGGATAACCGGTCGGAAATTGCGCGGCACGATAACCAGCGCTAACGCTGCCAGCAGTGGCCAGCCCAAAATGTAAGTCAGAATGGACATTTTTGTATTTAACGCAAAGGCGCAAAGGCGCAGAGGCGCAAAGATAAATGTTGTAGCGCCCGCGTCCTGCGGGTCGTTTCGGGCGTCGCGCCCGAAACCTGCGGCGAATGTGCGACACCGTCATTTGTTCGACCAAAAACTGTCGGGCGCGCGCCGCCGCAATTCGGCGGGACGCCGAATTGAACCCGCCGGAGGCGGGAGCTACCAACAGCTTTCGTTAATTCCATTTTCATTCTTAGCATCTTTGCATTTTTACATTAAAATTTTGATCCGCTATTTCACCAGGACGAAATAGAGCACCACCGCCACGCCGAGCACGAACAGGAAGGCGTAGGTTTGGAGGTTGCCGGTTTGAACGAGGCGCAACGCGCGGCCGGTGAAATCCGTGCCGCCGCGAACCAGCCCGATGCAAAAGCCTTCCACAAACCAGCGGTCAATCACATCCATCACCGTGGCGATAAAATCATGCGCGCGGATGAAGGTGGCTTCGTAAAGTTCATCGAAGTAAAACTTGTTTTTCATCGCAGTGGCCAAGCCACCGAGTTTCGCAGGCAGCCGATCAGTCACGGTATTTCTGTAAAGTGTGAACGCGGCGAATAAACCGACAACCACCGCGCCAATGCCGCAGAGCATCGGGAAAATGTTTTGAAATGGCTCAATCGCTTGTTGCGCAACGGAGAGTTTTTCAGCTTCAGCGCCGAACTGCGAGCCGTAGATGTTGGTGATGCCGATGAAGCCGCCAACCAGCGCGAACACTGCCAGCACAACGAGTGGCAGCGACATGACGGCGGGCGATTCGTGCGCGTGTTTGGCCTTTTCCGTCCGGGCTTCGCCGAGGAATGCGACGAAGAAAAGGCGGAACATGTAAAACGTCGTCAACGCGGCGACAAATACGCCGACGGCAAACAGAATATAATTATTTTGATGCAGCGCCTGCGCGAGAATCGAATCTTTCGAGTAGAAACCGCTGAACGGCGGCATGCCGCTCAAGGCCAGCGTGCCGATGATGAAGGTCCAGAACGTGACGGGCATTTTCTTTTTCAGGCCGCCCATTTTCCAGATGTCCTGCTCCTCGTGCAGCGCGTGAATGACCGAGCCGGCGCCGAGGAACAGCAGCGCCTTGAAAAATGCGTGCGTCGTCAAATGGAACATCGCCGGCGTCGGGCCGGCCAGACCGACGGCCATGACCATGTAACCGAGTTGCGAGAGCGTCGAGTAGGCGAGGATGCGCTTGATGTCATTTTGCTGGACGGCGATGAGCGCGGCGAGCAGCGCGGTGAAACCGCCGATGTAGGCGATGACTTCCAACGCCGTTGCATCGAGCAGGAAAATAATCCGGCAAAGCATGTAGACGCCGGCGGCAACCATCGTCGCGGCATGGATGAGCGCGCTGACTGGCGTCGGACCTTCCATCGCGTCCGGCAGCCAGACGTGCAGCGGAAACTGCGCAGACTTGCCCATCGCTCCGCAGAAAATGAGCAGGCCAGCCACGCTGGCGATGGTGCCAAGCGCAGCGGGATTGGCGACGAGAGTTTGTTGGAGCATGCTGAAGTTCAGCGAGCCGAGCGCAGCCCACACCACCAAAATGCCAAGCAGAAATCCGAAGTCGCCGAGGCGGTTGGTGAAGAAGGCTTTTTTCGCCGCATCGGCTGCGCTGGGTTTTTCAAACCAGAACCCGATGAGCAGATAGCTGGACACGCCGACCAGTTCCCAGAAGATGAACAGTTCGATGAAATTGTTCGCCAGCACAATGCCGAGCATCGAGAACGTGAACAGGCTCATGAACGCGAAGAAGCGCGCCTTGCTCCGGTCGTGATCCATGTAGCCGTAGGAATAAATGTGGATTGCGCCGCCGACGCCGGTGACGATGAGCATCATCATCTCGCTCAAGTGGTCGAGCTTCAGGCCGAAGTCGATGTTCAGGCCGCCGATGGACAACCAGTTGACGGCGGACTCGCCCGTGACCCAGCCGTTGGCCGCGATGAAAGTGACGGTGGAGACGAAGCTGATGACAATCGCGCCGATGGACAGGAGCGCGCTCACGTTGCGGTATTTCAACGTGAACAGCGTGATGACCGCCGCTGACAGCAGCGGCAGGAACAAAATCAGCCAGGGCAGATAATGGTATTTCATCCGTCAGAGTTTCATCGAGGTCAAATCTTCAACGTGCGCAGTCTGGCGTTTGCGGTAGAGCGCAACGATGAGCGCGAGGCCGACCGCCACTTCCGCCGCCGCCACGGTGATGATGAAGAAAACCAGCACTTGGCCGTCGAGCTTGTTGTTGAACCGCGAGAACGCGACGAGCGCGAGGTTCGCCGCGTTGNNGCATCAGCTCCAGCGACATGTAAATTACCAGCAGATTGCGCCGCATGACCACGCCGAGCAACCCCAGCGCGAACAGCAGGAAGCTGACAACCAGATAATGTTCGAGTCCGACTTGCATGTTATTTCAAATCCTTTTTGCTCAATAAAATCACGCCGACCATCGCCACGAGCAACAGCACCGAGACGACTTCAAAGGGCAGCACATACTGCTTGAACAACAACTGGCCGAGCGCGTTGGTTCCGCCTTCGAGTTGCGGCGCGGGCAGATTTGCGCCCGGACTGGCTGATTTCAACGCCTTCAACGAAATCGCCACGATGGCACCGACTGAAACCAGCCCGCCGACAAAGCCGAACATCTTTATTTTGCGCCGCTGTTCCTCCTTCAAATCCAGCAGCATGATGACGAACAGGAACAGGACGATGACCGCGCCGGCGTAGACGATGATTTGCACCGCCGCGAGAAAGAACGCGTGCAGCAGCACGAACAGTCCGGCCATCGAAATGATGGTGAGCACGAGGGACATCGCGCTGGTGACCGGGTTGCGGCTGAACGGATTGGCGACGACGAGCACGCCGCATAACAGCGTCAGCGCCGCGAAGACATAAAATAAAATGTCAGGCAGTCCCATGTTTCAAGGCTTCAGACTTTGATCGGAAAACTCTCTTGTTCCTTCGCTTCTTCCAGTTTTTGTTTCCATTTCTGGATGCCGCCGTGCGTGCCGCCAAGGGCGAGGAGCTTTTCTTTGTCGTAAATCATTTCTTCGCGGCTCTGGCCGGTGAGCGAGTAATCTTTCAGCAGAAAAATCGCTTCCTCCGGGCAGACTTCCTGGCACAGGCCGCAATAAATGCAGCGGAGCATGTTGATTTCAAATTCCTGCGGCATTTTTTCCGCGTTCGGGCGGTCAGCAATTTGTCCCGCCGGACCGGGCGGTGTGATTCTGATGGCCTTTGGCGGACAGACAAATTCACAAAGCTGGCAGGAAACGCATTTGGTGTTGCCTTCCTGATCTTTGACCAGATACGGCGCGCCACGGTAGTCCGCAGGCACGGCCCATTTCTGTTCGGGGTATTCCATCGTGACCTTTTTGCCCTCGAACAGCGTGCGCCAGGCGTGACGGAGCGTGACTTTTAATCCGCCCACAATCGCGGGCAGATAAAGCCGCTCCCAAAACGTCAATGGTTTGCGATTAACGATCATTTAACTTTTCATCCACAAAATCACCGCCGTCACCAAAATGTTCACCAGCGCCAGCGGCACGAACCGCCGCCAGCCCAAATCCATCAACTGGTCATACCGGAAACGCGGGAACATCCAGCGCACCCNNCCCAGATGAACAGCACCATGAACAACAGCATCTTCGCCAGGAAAACCAGAATTTGCACCAGCCCCATCCCAAGGCTCGTCGCCGCATGATCCAATCCCCAGAATGGCAGCGTCCAGCCGCCGAAAAACAGCGTCACCATCATGCCCGACGAGGCGATCATGTTGGTGTATTCGGCGAGGAAAAACAGCGCGAATTTCATGGAGCTGTATTCCGTGTGGTAGCCGCCGACCAGTTCCGTTTCCGCCTCGGGCAAATCGAACGGCAGCCGGTTCGTTTCCGCGAACGAGGCAATCAGGAAAATAATGAACGAAACCGGCGCGTAAAACACCATCCAGCCGTGCGCCGACTGCCAGCCGATGATCCGGCTCAAATTCAAATTGCCGGCGATCAGCAGCACGGGGATCACCGACATGCCCATCGAAATTTCATAGGAAATCATCTGCGCGCTGGAGCGGATGCCGCCGAGGAACGGATATTTCGAGTTCGCCGCGTAGCCCGCGAGCACGATGCCATAAACGCCGAGCGATACGATGCCGAATGTGTAAAGGATGCCGACATTCAAATCCGCGATGACCATTTTCTGCGCACCGATTTGCGAGCCGAACGGAATGACCGCGACGACCAGCATTGCGGGGATGAGGGACAGCGCCGGCGCCAGCCAGAAATAAATCTTCCGCACGCCCGCCGGCGTGAAATCCTCTTTCAGAATGGACTTCAAGCCGTCCGCCATCGGCTGGAAAAAACCAATCCGCGTCAGAAACGTTCCGATAAAAGGAATGTATTTGGCGAATGGCGGAGCGCAGCGGTTCGGACCGACGCGATCTTGAATCCACGCCGAAATTTTCCGCTCGGCCAGGACGGCATAAGCTACCATAGTCAGCACCGCGCCGATGACCACGGCGATTTTGACCGCACTGAAAATGATGAAATTCCAGTTCATTTTATTCTGTTGCCGCCGAGACGCAGAGGCGCAGAGAAAAATTATTGTGTAGCACCCGCGTCCCGCGGGTCGTTTCGGGCGTCACGCCCGAAACCGATTGCCAGAGCAGTTTGCTGATAATCCTTTGACAACCGACCGTCGCGAGCACGCCGTGGCAATTCGGCGGGACGCCGAATTGAACCCGCCGGAGGCGGGTGCTGCACACGATTTTTGTCAGTCTCATTTTCATTCTCTGTGTCCCTGCATCTCTGGGTTAAATCAAATTTTCACCGTCACGCCCGCGTCGCCGAGGCTCGACCACGTCAAACCGTTGAACGCGGGAATGTCCTTCGCCATTTCATTGAACAGCCCTTCCATCGTCAGAAAACCGTCCTGGCCGGTAATGTTGTGAACCAGATCGTGCAAAAATTCCCATTCCGCGCGGGCATCGCCGGGCGCCTCGACGGCCTTCATAAGTTTTTGGACACGGCCTTTCGTGTTGGTGAATGTGCCGCGCTTCTCGACATGCGCGCATCCGGGCAATAAATAATGCGCCAGCTTCGATGTTTCATTCGGCAAAATGTCGCTGACGATGAGCGTCTCCAACTTGGCGAGCAAATCCGCGCCGATGCCGTGCTTCGTCACGTCTTCACCAAACACAATCAAAGTTTTGATTGAACCGCTGCGAATGCCGTCGGCGATTTTCGGCAAATTCGTCCCCATATCGGTGAAGCAAATTCCTGTGAGCCGCGCGCCGTTGCTGTTCGGATTTTTGTCCGCGCTGACCAGCAATTTGTCGCCTTCGCCAATGCGTGGAATGGAATCGCTGGTTGCGCCGAGCTTGGACTTGAGCTTGCTGAGCAGCCAAAGTTCCTCGTTCGTCTGCCGTGCCGAGGCGACAATCGCAACTGAACCCGCCGGAGCTTTTTTCAGGTTGTCGCCGATTTCATTCAGCGCCGCCGTCCACGTCGTCTTGCGTAGGACAGGCGTCGCGCCTGTCTCTAACTTTTCTGAAGAATGAGACAGGCGCGACGCCTGTCCTACCTCGCGGACGAGCACATCCTTCAACCGGTCTTCGCGGTGAATCCACTTGTAATTTAAACGGCCAGCATCGCACATCCACGGACCGTTGACGGCGTCATTCTCGCGCGGTGTGTAGCGGTAGATTTTTTCCTCGCGCGAGCTGACGATGATGTTGCAGCCCGTCGCGCAACTCGTGCAAATGCCCTTGGTTTCCTTGAGGAACCACACGCGCATCTGGAACCGGAAATCCTTCGACGTGAGCGCGCCGACGGGACAAATGTCCACCGTGTTCAGCGTGTAATTGTTATCGAACGGCTTGCCGGGATAATTTGTGAGAGTGTTATAGCTGCCGCGATTGACGATGCCGAGCGCGTCGTCGCCCGCAATGTCCTTCGTGAAACGGATGCAACGCGTGCAAAGGATGCAACGTTCGTCGTCGAGCATGATGCGCGGGCCGAGGTCAACGGCCTTGGGTTTGTGGACCTTCGGCTCGACAAACCGGCTCGCGCTCTGGCCGTAATCCACGGAGTATTCCTGCAACTTGCATTCGCCCGCCTGGTCGCAAATCGGGCAGTCCAGCGGATGATTGATGAGCAGAAATTCCAGAACGCCCTCGCGCATTTGTTTCACGCCGGGCGTGGCTGTGTAAATTTCCATGCCGGGCGATATCGGCGTGGCACAGGCGATGGCCGGGCGCGGTGACTTCGCGATTTTCACCGAGCCGTCGGGATTCAAAACCGGCTTGCGATCCGGTCCGAGCGCGGGCGTGCCGAACTCGACGAGGCACATGCGGCAGTTGCCGGCGACCGGCAGCTTCGGGTGATAGCAATAATGCGGCACATCGGTCTTGGCCAGTTCGCACGCCTGAATCATCGTCGTNNCGGTGCGGGCTTCGTTTCAGTTGTGGCAGCGGTTGACATTGAAATCAGTGATGCGCGGCTTCCAATTTTTTTTGTTCCGACGGCGCGACAATTTCCTTCGCGCGGCGTGCATCGTCGGCTGCGCCCTTGGCAACAAATTCGTCTTTAAATTTTGCCACGAAACTTTGCACCGGCCACGAACACGCCTCGCCGAACGCGCAAATCGTGCGGCCGCCGGGAATGTTGTCGGCAATTTTCACGAGATAATCCGCGTCGCTCGCGCGGCCTTCGCCGTGCGTGAGACGATGCAGCGCCTTGCTCATCCAGAGCGAACCTTCGCGGCAAGGTGTGCATTGGCCGCAACTCTCGTGCGCGTAAAATTCGGAGATGTTCGCCAGAGCCTCGACGATATCGGTCGAGTCATCCATCACGATGATGGCGCTCGAACCGCTCATCGAACCGGCGGCGGCAAGCGAATCGAAATCGTAAGGCAGATCGAGCATGTCGGTCTCGACCAGAATCTCCTTGCCCTCGGCATCCTTTCTCTTGAGCTTGAACTTTTCGCCCGCCTTGAAAACTTTCGCCGATGAACCGCCGGGAATGACGGCTTTCAATTTTCTGCCGTCACGAAGTCCTCCACCGAATTTCGGGTCGTTGATGAGTTCGCCAATCGTCGCCTTGCCGGTTTCGATTTCGTAGTAGCCCGGTTTTTTGACGTGGCCGCTCAAGCTGACGATGCGCGTGCCGGTGTTGTTCGGCGTGCCGAGCTTCGCGAATTCCGCCGCGCCCATCGCGACGATGTGCTTCAC
>PLZL01000058.1 GCA_003152145.1 Limisphaerales bacterium | reverse complement strand
GCGGTGGCCCTCCACCGCTTTCGCCTGCAAGTGAGTGTTCCAAATGGACATTTACGCCTTCACCCGCGAGTTGGAGCAATTACATCCCGGCAACCGCCATGTCCGCGACAAAATCCGCCAGCAATTGCAAGTCCTCCGGGATTTAGGTTTGTTGCTGCACGTCGGCCCCGGTCTCTGACGTCTGCCGTGATTGTCTTACCAGATAAACGGGATGAGCCGGTATGGGGTTCGCTGGCAGTATTCGGTGTAGCCGGGCAATTCGCGGCACAGCATCTTTTCCTCGTTCCGCAGGCGGAAAACGAGGATGGGGAGGATGAGGACACTGACCGGCGCCACCACGAACGAACCGAGGGCCAACGGTGAGCAGAGCCAGATGACGACGGCGACTGAATACGGGGGATGACGAACGAAGCGGTAAGGGCCGGTGTCGATGACGGCCTGACTGGCTTCGACTTGAACGACGCTGGCTGCAAATCGGTTGGCCTTCAGGACCTGGAAACCTCCGTTGTAACCGACCAGAACCAGCAACAGGGCCGGCACCTTGAGCCACCACGGGACCGGGCACAAAAATCGGCGCGACCAGTCGAACCGGTAATCGGCGCCGGCCAGCATCAGGAACAAGGCGGCGAGCACTTTCCATAATGTATGGATGATTTTTTGTTCGCCGATGGTTTCCTTCTTCAGCAGCCGGCATTCGAGCAGTTGAGGATCGTGTTTGTAGAAATAAAAGGAAGAGCGGAGCTCGGAAAGGAGACCCGCTGCCAGGCAAGCCCAGCCCGGCCAATACTTGAGCGAGCCGGCCGGAAGGAACAGCAACGCGGCCCACATCAGTTGGCCCGCCAACGGGCGGCGAACCAATCTTGACACCAGACTTTTGCCAGGAGGCGTGCTCATGGGAATTGGCAATCCAATCCGCAGACTGCCATGTTTGGCCGCCCGTTGCCAGCAATTGGAAGTTCTCCGGGATTTAGGTTTGTTGCATCACGTCGGCCCCGGCCTCTGGCGTCCCGCCGTCGCTTTGCTTTGGCGAGGCAAGCTGCCGTGATTTTTTCGCGTGGTTGGCGACCACAGTTCGCGGAAGCGAAACGTAAATTTAGGGCATCCATCTGGTGGCGGGCTTGGGAAGCCAATTTGGCGGTTTGCCTTGACCGCGAAGCGCGCGATGGAATAATGCTTGAATTCCCGGCAAAAAATGCGTTTGATGACTGCCGGTCTATGCAAACCAACCCGAACCCCAAGTGGCAACATGCCCTGACCCGTCAGCGGCTCGAAATCATCCGCCGGAACCTGGACAAACCCGACGCCGAGATCGCGCGGATGTTGGGAGTCGGGCGGACGGCTGTGCATTCTCTGCGACAAAGGTATAAAATCACCAAAGTCCACGGCACTATCCAACGCAAGCAACGCAGGGCGGAACAAATGCGGACGCTGAAACCGGGACTTTCGGCCAAAGCCGCGGCCTTGCAATTGGGGCTTTCGGTGGAAAGAACGAAAAAATACGGGAAGATGGCGGGTTATCAGTTCATCGGCGTGTCCGCCGCGAGACATTTCTATTGGCAGAAGCGGATAAAAAGCCTGCCCCCGCTGCTCACCGTCTCCGCCGTGGCGCGGGAACTGGGAGTGACGTATGGTCATGCCGCGCTGCTGTGTTACCGGCACAAATACAAGATCACGATTCGCAACGGTTGGAAACCGGCGCGAGTGCCCATCCGGCGTTGGCTGCCGCGCCCGCACCATGAGCGCTGGCTCGCGTCACTGAAACCGGCGAAGCCTTGATTGCCGGGTGAGCCATTTTCGCGGATGCTGCTGATGGTGCCACCGGAAATCGGAAGTTCACCAGCGGCGATGCTTGCACCCTTGCCGGGCGGTTGGAGAAATTGCATCCCGATAATCCCGTAAATAACAAGGGACAGGCCGCCACGTCCGCGACAAAAATTGACCTGGCTGGAGCCGGGACATCCGGCCAGCGATTATTCCTGCCCCCATTTCCGCCTTCGCTTGCGGACGGCCACCATAAAATCCGCCAGCAACTTCAAATGCTCGGGCAAAAATCAAAAGTTCCGGACACACCGGAAACCAAGGCTGCCGGTAGCGACACCTGGAGAGTAGGAGTAGCGATAGGCGCACCGCGTGATGGCGGACTCGCTGGCCCAACTGCCGCCGCGCGTCACCCGGTAGCCGGACGCCGTTAATGGTCCGCGAGGATCGGTTCCTCCCAAATACGGGCTGCCCGCCGGGTAGGCAGGCGGGTAGAACCAATCCCAACACCACTCTTCGAGATTCCCCGCCATATCAAATAACCCATAGCCATTTGGCGCAAACGAACCTACCGGACTCGTGTAGGGATATCCGGTGAAGTTATAATTGGTGTTGGAACCTTCCGGGCCCAGATCGTAGGAATTATTGGTGTTCCCATCGTAGTTGGCCCGATTTTCGGAAATGCTAAGACCCCACGGAAACCGCTGCCCGTTCAAGCCGACGTGCGACGCCTTTTCCCACTCCGCTTCGGTTGGCAGGCGACAGCCATTGGCCGACCAATTGGCATAGACGGCATCTGTATCTCCATTGGTATAAGCCAGCGTCAAGCTTGCGTCCGTGTAATACACCGGCGTCAAACCGGCTTGTTGTGACCGCGTATTGCTCCACTTCGCAACGTCATACCAATTTACAAACGACACCGGATGGTTCGTCGCCTTGCCAGAACCGGCATAGTCAAATCCATAGCCGTGACTGGTGGCGTAGGTATAGACCGACTGCCATTGGTCGTATCTTACCAGATTTGTATCCATGAAAAATGCAGAGACATAAACATTCGTGGGGATGGCAAAATTTATCCCGTCCAGAGTGTCCCCAATGGTGAAAGACCCGGCGGGAATCAGCACCATTCCGCTGGGCGGGGTGACATTCTGAAACAAGCGAAAGAACCTCGCCGAAGGAGCATTCGTTACGGCCATGGCAATTTGGAAGCCGTAAGTCGCCGGGATTGCATCCGTGACCGGCGCCCACGCTGGCGAGGCCAGATTAGTGGTGCTTTGCAAAACAAAGCCCATGGCATTGGAAGGCCAATAGAGCAAGCATTGGTTGTTGGTCTTAATAATGCCCAATGCCGGTTGCGCCAAAGCCGAATGAATGCCGGCAATCAAGGCCGCGCCCACAAGTAACGAGCGGAATTTGCTTCTCAAAAATAATTGGGATTTAGTCTGCCGCCACCATGTTGTTTGGAGTTTAATGTCGGCTCATTTTCATTCAAAGACAAAATTATGGTGCCGTCTCCAAACCCGGTTGCCGCCCGGCAGTAGAATTTCGGAACAAGAATGTTTATGCTGCGCAACGAAATTGGAACGATTGCACCCCGGCAACCGGTCCTTGCGGACGGCCACCAGCGGCAACCCCGTAAACAGAACGGGGCGGGAATCCGCCAACAGCCTCAAGTCTTGCGCGACATGGGATTATTGCAGCACACCGGCCCCGGGTGTTGGCACACGGTCCTTCCGGACTGGCATCAGCGTCTGCCGTATCCGAGCGCGGATTTGTTCCCAATCCGCAGCGGCTGGACGATGTGAACATGCCTGCGAGTTGAGACAACTCGCGCTCCAGCAGCACGTCTGGCGTCTGCCGTGATTTTTTTAGACAGAATGACAAAATGACGCGGAATGGCATTTTGTTCATCCGGTTGACTCGGTCTCAAAATGTGCGGGGTTCCGATTCTGTTGTCGCGGGGCGAGCAAAGCAGGA
>PLZL01000161.1 GCA_003152145.1 Limisphaerales bacterium | reverse complement strand
CGCTGAAGACGACGCCGAGTATTCCCGCGCTTGAATGTGCTCATGGAATTTGTTTCAAACTTCGATGGCTTTTCGTTCTTGTGGCAATCGCACGCCGGAAATGTGTTCGCGGACGGCTTTTATTCCCTTGATTTCGCTCAATAGCCTAAATCTTTCTGGCGCGAAGCCTAAATGCGGAGACGGATCAACGCCAATTAAGTTCACGATGCTGCCGTATAGCACTTCTCCAATGGACGCCACGACATAGACGTTTCCCTTGATAAGCGGTGGCAATCTGCGTCTTTCTGGCGGAAGCAGGGGGCAACTGCATCGTCCGGCATCCAAACAAATAACTTTTTCTCCTCTTTTCATACTTTTAGTTAGGTTGGTAAATGTTTGTAAGAAAGGCGATTCACAATCCTATGCACAACTCCGCGACTTACATCGTAAATGAGCGCGGCGTGGCATTGGTGAGTTCCGTGCGAGCAAAGCCAGCGTATCGCAGCAGCTTCCAAGTCAGACAGGACGGCATTTGAATTTCTCTCACCCATAGCGGCGCGTTCAGGATGAAGTTGTAATCCCTGACGCCCCTTTGCCGCCATGTCCTGCGAATTGTCCGCGTAACTTCCCGCAAAAAGGTGATCTGGATTTACGCAAGCCCGATTATCGCAAGTGTGGCAGGCAAGAGGTTTTTCGACCGGAAATTCTCCTTTGTGAATTAAGAAAGAAAGGCGATTTGCGCGAATCTCTTTACCTCGAAACCAGAATTTGCCGTAGCCATCCTTGAACATTCCGCCTTGCCAAATCCAACACTCGCCAGTTTTTTTTATCCGGCAAAAGAATTTAAGAAGCTCTGTGTTTGTAAATTGCATTGTCGCACCTGTAAAGATTCTCTTGCCCCAGTGTGCGACAGTCCCGCAGAAAGCGGAGTGTAGCCTTACGGCTTCCGGGGCAAGAGAGAATTGATTTTGACTGACGCACGAGGAAAACATAATTCTTAAAATCTAAATGTCAATAGCTTTTCTGTCAGGAGTAAGTTTTACCCCCGCCGTGAACACTTCCCTTGCCTCGACTCCGGGAAGTTTATTGCCGCGCTTCAATTCATCCTTCAAGGCGCGCATGTCGAATGTGATTTTGCTGACCAAATCGGGGCGGGCTTTCGCCAGTATCCAATCGTTTATCTTGGTGATTTCCCAATCGCAAGTCGTTCGCTGCCCTTGAACTTTGGTGATCTCCGGCGGGCGGGAAGCACAATAGGCGGCATCCCCAGCTTTTTCCTCGACGGCGGCTGTCTGCGCAGCGGACGCCTCTGCCTGATGCCGCAAATCGGCCTCCACGCGCTCGCGCTCGGCTTTTGCAGCGGCTTCCGCCTTGTCAGATTCAATCTTGGCGGCGGCGGCGCGTTGCTCGGCCTCCAAGCGAGCCTTTTCAGCGGCCTCACGCTGTTTCTTGTTGGTCGCCTCACGCGCCAGCTTTTCAGCCGCTTCTCGTTCCTCGCGCGCCTTACGTTCAGCGGTTTCCTTTGCCTCACGCGCTTTGCGGTCAATTTCTTGTTGCGCCCGGCGCGCGGCTTCCTCGCGTTCTCGCTGTTCGCGGGCGATACGGTCAAGCTCGGCCTGTTTCTCGCGCTCAATGCGGGCGAGCTCTTCGCGCTGCTTGCGTTCTTCGTCGGCAACGCGGCAGCGTTCTTCTTCGTCGAACACGGCGACGACGCGCGAAACGCGCTCATATTCCTGCTCCAATGGCAGCTTTTCCAAGTCCACCATGCGCTTAAATGCACGCTGCGCGTTAAGCAACGGCTCGGTCTTTTCAAGTCGCGCCTTCTCGAATGAAGTGAAAACCTTTTTCAGTTCGGTTTGGGCGCGAACTGCGATGATTTTTGAATCGCGGTCTGTGACTTTGGCAATCAAAGCGGCCCGTTCAAGCGCGAGCCTTTTTGCTTCAATGGCAGGCGGGTTAAATGAGAACGTCGGCAAGTCCCGGTTGCTGGCGATGATCAGGGATGTTTCGGTGTCTGACATATTTTTATAGTTTTGTTTGCCGTCTCTCCGTGCTGTCAAGCCTGCCTGGGGCTTTCCATCCGCGTTTGTGCTTTTACGTCGAACTGGCCGCGCGGCATCCCGACGTGGCTTTCGCCAAATTATTGTTTTGCGGGCTTCAATTGTTCCAAACTCTTGAGCAGTCCGGCTTGCGCCCGGAGCAGCCGTTTGCAAATGTCGGTCGGCACGTCGGCAAACCCGGCCATGGAATCTGCGCCTTCGATGTTGCCAGTGTCCAATCCCCATTTCACAAGCGCGTCAAATGTGTGGCCGTTGGTGATGCAAACCGCTTCCAATTCAGCTTGCGGAGTTTTTGAATCAGGCGCGACAATCTTCTTAGGCGGTTCGACCGCTGGCGTTGTCGGCACCGATGAAACAATGACGGCATCCACCGCGATTGCGTCCGTTTCTTCCTCATGCTTGACGCCTGAAAAACCGAACGCGACACGCGAAGCTTGGCACAAAGTCCGGTTGCGAAGCATCCGATGAGGCATGTTATTCCACGGGTCTGTATTGCGTTTGCACTCGGCCATGTATTCCGTGATCTTCACCGGATGCGAGCGGTTCTTGACATGAATTGTGGCCGTGCAAGACAACAGGTTCCCAGAATCATCATCAGCAAACTCAAATTCGATGCCGTCAAAATCAGGTTGATTGACAAGCATCTTATTCCATCCGTCCACCGACACAATCGGCACGATGCCGCCGCCCTTCGCGGGGAACGCGTAAAGCTCCTTGAGGAATGGGTTAAGATTGTAAGCGTTGGCGACTACGACCAGTGCTAGAAGTTCCTCATTGGTGGCCTTTTGAAAAACGGTTGCCTTGAGGGTTTCAAAAAGTTTCGTCGGCTCGACGCTCATTCGCGATGCCATCAGGTTAAGTGCGGAAGGTTTCGTTGTGGTTACTGCTTTTGTTGGTGTGCTCATATTTTTTTTGTTTGGTTTTGTGGTTTCATAAATTTGTCTTTTCCGGTTTCGGCTCGAACAGGTTTGCGTCCGGCCCGCAGGCGCTCATGCCCTGGCGTTCGTTGCCGCAAAATCGCATTTCAATCTTGCCCGTCACAAGCGAAGTCTTTTGCAGGGTCGGTTGTTTGCAGTTCGCGTTTTCGGCGTCTTGGCTGGCTGGTGCCAGAGCGAACCATCGGCATGATACACATAATTTGTGGGTGTTCATAATCAGGGTTTGGTCGTGACGTTCTTCGGGTTATGTGAATCGAATCACCCGCCACCCGCCACGCGCCCAATCAACTTGGCGTCCGATTTTCAGGCCAAGCGTTTCGGCGGCGCGATAACACGCGGTCATCTCGCGGTGGCTCTTGACAACAAAAGAGTCTTTCGAGTCGGGGGCAAGCGCGAAGATTTTTGCTTTCATTTTCTCGGTCATGTTGAGCTTCGTTTTCATCTTTAAGAGAATTGACAACATTTGGTGTTTTAGTCAAGAGAAAAATAACATTATTTTTCAGTTGCCGCTTGACAACCCCCGCTTTCAGTGTTTTACTGACATTGCGAACCATGAACGAACCGACCGCCGCCAGCCTGCCCGCGTTGCCGACTTTTTTGCCGCGCGGCATTCCCGTTGCGCCATTCGCCATGCAGAAGATTCTGACGAAGGCCATCCGCAGCCACGCCACCAATCAAAACCTCCACAGCACCGCCATCAAAGCCCCGGATAAAATGGGCGGCAAACGCGGAAGCTCGCGCGGCGGGCGTGGTGGACGCGCCGGCAAGGGCGCAGGCAAAACATCAACATCAACAAAAACGAAATAATAATATGCACTACAAAAACGGCAGAGAAGCAAGGAACGGCGACCCGGTGGTATGCCTGAATACCTACGGGCCTCCGAAAACGGGCATCCTTTATGGAGCCACGGCAGGAAACAATGACTGCAATGGGAACTTGGCACAGACATCACCGAATGATCCAATCGCAGACTTGAAAAACTGTCTGCACGCTGACGACATTAGGGCGGCTATGGATGGCAAGGGTGGGCCAATACCATTCCCAAACACATCGAATGCGTGAACGCTCCCGCTCCATCTTCCGGCAATCGTCAAGCTACGAGCGGACAGCGTTTTTCCCAAACCTTAATTTCGCAAGAACCTGTGTATGATCGCCGCCTGAAAGTCCATCGCCCGCGCAAGAAAAAGGGCGGCGCAAGCAAGCCGAAATTCCTATGAAAATCATCAACCAAACGATCACCGTCTACCAACTACCGGAACCGTGTTCAATGACTTTAGCTGAATGGAGAAAACTTGCAAAAAAGGAATCAGCTTCAAACGCAATTACAGATCGTTGGCATCGTGAATCCGTGGAACATGCGCTTTTTGAAAAGCGCCGTGTGGCTAAAAAGGTTTTGGCCGATTATCCAAAGATCAAGCCAAAAAATCACATCATTGAAATTGACAATTAAAACATGAGTCCGCGCGAAAAATTCCGAACCAACCGCTCCCTCACGCGCGGCTACAACGACCTGATCTACAGCAACCAGATGCAGACCGCGCTCGATACCGCCACGCTGGAATATGACCAGTGTCTATCCATTGCCGCCGACGTGGCAACCGCCGCCGCGAACCGCTGGCGCAAGAAAAAGGGCGGCGCAAGCAAGCCGAAATTCCTATGACCGTTTTTAGTCGTAAAAATTGTGGAATGTGGATCGGACACGCTGACGGCCAGCCGTTCATCCGTTTATCGTTGATCAATTCCGGCTGTCAGCACATTCGGCGCAAGTTTTTCAGCAATGTGCTTGGTGTCTGGTGGTCTTGGCCATACAAATTCTAAAATGTCACCCCGAGAAAAATTCCGCACGAACCGCTCGCTGACGCGCGGCTATAATGATTTGATTTACAGCAACCAGATGCAGACCGCGCTCGATACCGCCACGCTGGAATATGACCAGTGTCTATCCATTGCCGCCGACATGGCAACCGCCGCCGCGAACCGCTGGCGCAAGGAAGGCGCAGACGCCTTTCGCCGCACACTCGAAAAGTTGAATGAGGATTCCCCCACTTCCAAACCGACAACCATGGGACAACTGAATCCCAAAGCGTAAATTTATGCCTGCCGAAGCACCAGCCGCCCCTCCCGCACCAGCCCCGGCTCCCGCAGCCCCCGCCGGTCCGAACCCGCATTCGCCCCAATCGTCCGGGCCGAACATGGATTCCGCCTATGCCGGTTTTGACGCCCTGATTTCAGCCCCGCCCGAACCCAAACCCGACGCCAAGCCAGCTGCCGACACAAAACCAGCGCCAGACACCAAACTCGCTCCTGAAACGAAGCCGGACGAAATCAAATCGCCTGCCGAAGTCAAAGGGACTCAAGCAAAGCCCGGCGAGTTGCCGCCCAAGGTCAAGGCATCCACCTTGCGCGATGAACTCGACCGCACTCGCACCGAGGCCGCTGACTGGAAAAGCAAATACGAAACGCTCCAATCCGAATCCTCCAAGCCCAAGGCCGACACGGAAAAGGAGCAGTTGCTCAAGGACCGCGAATCGTGGAACAAACGGCGTGACGAACTGGAAAACGAACTCAAGTTTTCAAACTATGAGCGCAGCACCGAATATAAGGAAAAATACCAGCAGCCGTTTTTGAAAGCCTACGAGCAGGGCCAGAAGCTTCTCGCCACTCTGAATTTCAAGGACCCGGACAAATCGGATGAATTCGGCGCGGTGCTCGAACCCGGCAAAACCCGCAAGGGCAGCGAGGCTGACTGGGATGCGCTCATGGCCATTCAGGACGAGGACACGGCCAACAAATTCATCGCCGACCATTTCGGTTACAATGCCGCGCGCATCACCATGCAGCGCGACAAGGTGCTCGATCATCACACACAGATGCGAACGGCCATTGAGGATTTCAGAAAACAAGCCGGCACGAGGGAAACCCAGTTTCGGGAATTACAGACAAAATCGCAGAAGGAGGCGAGCGAGCGTTGGCACGCGGCGAACAAACTGGCTGCGGAAAAATATCCACAATTGTTCGGCACCGATCCAGCCGACNNCCTCGCTGAAAGACAAGCTGGTGAATGGCCAGTTGCCCCAGGCGGAAATGACTCTGTTGCATAGTGCCATTCGCAACCGCGCCGCCGCCCATGACCGGCTGGTGTATCGCCTGAACCAGAAGGACACCGAGTTGAAGGAATTGCGCGAACAACTCGCCGGCTACGAGCAGTCCGCACCCGGACGCGGCGAGACGCGCAGGGTGGAAGCTGGCGGCAAGAAAAAAGGCGCAACCACGCTGGACGACATTGACGCCGAGTTTGACCGCTTGGCGGCTGGAAATGGATAATTTATGAGCAAATCAACAAATCCCGCTGAACAATTCCAAAAAGAAATCGCCGCCATCGTCACCGACGCTGCGAAGAACGACGTGCATCCCGCCATCGTTTATACCGTTCTGGCCGGCATCGCCCAGGACGTTCTCTATTCCATCAAACGCGGCGCGCAAATTGCCGAACAAGTCGCTCTTGCCAAGACCGCCGAAACCGTTTTGAAATCGAAACCTAAAACCGAGGAACCCAAAAATGTCATCCCCTTACAGCAGCCTGTTCCCAGTGACGGACAGGGTGATAATCGAACCAATTAAAGCCCCGGAAAAAATCGGCGCAATCTTTGTGCCAGAACTGGCCAAGGACAAGCCGACGCGAGGCATCGTAGTCGCCATCGGGCCGGGCCGTTGGTCTGAGCAGGGCGTCCGCATCCCCATGACCGTCGCAGTCGGCGATGAAGTCGTGTTCAACTTTTACAGTGCCAGCCAGATTGATTTCAACGGCGTCGAATTGCGCATGGTCCACGAGCACGAAATCAACTGCATCATCAAAAAGTAAGAGCGTGCTTCGCTCTCTGCTCCTTCAACTGGTCTTGCCGCTTCCAAAACCAGTCCCAGGTTGAATCTTCGACGGGAACATCCATGCCCAGCCGTTTGATTTTGAAACCGAGTCGCCGCGCGCCTTCGCAGCAAATCGCAAGATGGTCAAAAAGGTCAGGGCTTTTCCCCATGCGCTCCTTCAATTCGTCCTTCGGCTCGACCTCGATGCGGTCGCCGGCCACGGTCTTGTATTCACGCCAGCAGCCTTCCAGCATCACATCTTCCGGCAGTTCGCACATCTGCTCACTTTCAATCGTCTCGCGAACCGAAAACCACATCTCTGTGATGAACTTGGAATAGTGCTCATCGCACCGCTTGAGCCGCCGCCGACCGTCGCGTTCAGTCAGCCACAGGTCGTAGCGCACCGGGCGCTCTGTGGGCCGCGCGCCCGCGTCCACGGGCACCGGAGGATTCGCCCCGAATTTGCGCGCGAAGGCAAAACCGATGGTGCCCTTACCGAATGAGTCGTAAAAACAGTTCTCCGGCGGGATGCCGTTTTGTTCCAAGTCCAGTTTCACCAGATCGGCAATCTGTTCTTCGGGCGGGTAATCCGGGTTGACGACGATTTTCAAGATGCGCGGCGGATTCACCCGCAGGATTTGCAGGCCGCTGGCCCCCTCTCCAAATTCAATCCATCCGCCTATGCAGCGGTCGCCGCCGCCATAGGCTGGGTCAACGCCGTAAATCCGGGTTCGAGGTTTGCCGCCCCAGACCGCTTTTTCACCGGCATGATGCAACCGGCAAAGCTGCCGCGTGATGACCCGAGAATGTTCCAGGCCGATCCGCATCCGGCCACGGATTTGAGTTTCGTATTCGGGCGAATCCTTGCCGTAATCGTGCGCGATTATTTTCTCATATTCGTGCCCGATCAGTCCGGGATATTTGTCAAAGTCTTGGTCAAAGTTAGGGCTGTCCGTTCCGATCAAGTTCACGCAGACGCCGCCCAGCAACTTGATCGGCCAGACGGTCGTTTTCTCGATGCCGTCCATGGCTGGCCAGCCTTCCAGCGGCTCTGCCGCCATGCCGAGTTGATCATTCGGGTCGTGACGTGGATTGCCGCTGCCGATCACCTTCAAACCGCCAGCGCGCGTGTTGCTCCGAAGATTGGGCAGGCAGGCGAGGAACGTCGGTGCGCAAAATTGTAATTCGTCTGCCTGTAATCGGATGCGCTTTTGCTTGATGCCGGAAAAGCCGCCAAGCCCGACATATTGTTTTCCTACGAACAGAGCTTTGCAAAAAATTCCCTTTCTCAAATCGCGCGCATCATCGGAATCGGCTCCGCGCTCGTCGGTCGAAATGCGCTGCTTATAGTCAATCATGTGTCCGGCCAGCCACGGGAACCGTTCCCTTCCCGCCTTCCAGAGGTGCTTGATTTCCCCCCAGACCGCATCTTCCAATTTGTCGCGCGTCGTGCTGCTAACCAATACGGCGGTTTCGTTCGGATAAAGCCAGTAATCAATCAGGTTGAATTCGGAGGCGTGCGCCGTTTTTTGAGACGAGGCACTGCCCATGAGGATCACGATGGCGTTTTTGATCACCTGCTCATAGATCAATTCCGTCCAGCGATGGCAATAACGGTCGGGCCAGATGAGTTTGCGCGCGGCAAGATAATGTTTCAGCAGGACATCGGCGCAATCAGTGCCGGCCAGATGTTGTTTCCATTTGAGTTGAATCTGATGAAACTCGATTTTCAGGTCGTCAGGCTTGCGCGGCCACTGAGCGCCGTATTGGTCGGAGTAAATCACTTTTGACAATTTGCCACTAGACAGAAAGCTTGGCAACGGTAACATTAAAGCATGTCAATACTCAACGATTGTTGCCAGCCCTGTCCAACACCGCCGGTCAACGTCCCTGGGCCGGAGGGTTCGGGCGGCACGAACGGCGTGGCGGGTGCCGATGGCGTTAATGCCTTCACGATCACCACAGCCTCTTTCAGCCTGCCATCCGCTGCGACCAACGTCACCGTGTCCGTGGCCAATTCAACTTGGATGACTCCGGGTCAAAATGTGTTCATCTCGGACGGCTCAAACCTCGCCAATTTTACCGTCGTCTCGATTCCGTCCAGCAATTCCGTTATTCTCGAATATCTGGATTACACGGGCGATTCGAGCACCGGCGCAACCATCAATTCCGGGGCCGGTGTATCGCCTTCGGGCTTGATTGGAGCCAATGGCACATCCGGCTTCACCGTCTTGGGCACGATCAGCGCCGCCGTTGGACTCTCCCAGGCGTTGACCACCACGCCAAACACTCAAGTTGGCAGCATCACTCTCACCCTGTCCGCGACCAGTGGTAAAAAATATCTTCTGTTCGCGCGCTGCCGGTTCGATTATGTCGGCGCAACGATTGGCAACGAGGCCATCAATTTCAAAATCCGACGGACCAACAACACGGCAGGCGACATTCCAAACGCTGTCGGAAATCTTCAAACCGCCGTCGTCAGCGGCCAGACCAACACCATTGGAGAGATTACCATTTTGAGTGTGCCCTACACCGGCCAAGGCGTTTCAGATATTCTTCAGGCGATGGCTTCCATCTCTAACCTGCCCTATTCCGGCAGCATCGAGGCGATTGAATGCTCACTCTCGGCTGTCGAACTGACCTAAGCTGATGTGGCTACCCCAGTCTCCAACGTAATCTATGATGGCTTCGGCGATTTCGCGGCCGGCATGGACTCCGGCGTTGCGCCGACGTTGCTGCCGAAAAACCAGATGGGCTACGCCGCCAACGTCACCGTGCGCGGCGGCTTTGCGACCGACCGGCCAGCTTGGCGCAGAATCGGACTTAACTTCGGCGGCGATTTGGGACTGCAAACACTTTTTGAAAACGCTCTCTGGCAGGGTGCCGAGAATTATCAGCCCGACGTTGGCCTCGAATCGCTGATTTGTTCCATCGGCGGACAACTGTTCAATATCATCCCGGACGCGAAGGGCAACGCAACCGTGGCTAACATTTCCATTCCGGGCGACCCGAACCCGGTCAACCAGCCTCAAGCTTGGCTGAAACAGGCGGAGAATTTCATGATCGTCAACGACGGCGCGAGCCTGCCGTTGTTATATGACGGCTCAACTACCCGGCGTTCAATCGGCGGCCAAGAAATAATTCTGGGGACGACAAGCCTGAATTTCCTGGTCCCGGCTATTGGCGCTGAGGGCACGGCCACATTGATCGGACCGTTCCTCGGTTATTTCGGCGAAACAGTTCTCATTGGTGGCGCGACGTATCAGGTGATCGCTCCGCCCAACTCCAATCTGCCGGCTGTTCAGAACATTGACGCCGCCAGCGGAACCATTTACCCCGGCGGAACGGTGGTTTATTACGACCCAAACATTGCCGCCGTCTATACTACGCCACCAGTCGGTCCGATCTCCATTCCCGACGGAACCGTTTTTGCGCTCGGTTTGATTTCCGTCTCCCCTCCCTATACCGGCCCTATCGGAGCCACTGTGAACTGGCCACCGCAAGATTCCGCATTTTACAACTGGAAGGTCATGGGCGCGGACACGACCAGCATTAGTTTGAAGTTGAATCTTTTTTCCAGTCCCGGCGGAACCCTTACCGCGCCAACGGGTGTCGCCAAAAACACTTTGATGGTTTTCAAGCCGGGCGGAGCGCCGTTGCAAAATGTCGGAACCTTGAGCACCCCATTTACAGCCCCGCCCGTGGATGGAAACGGCACGCTGTCATTCGTCAATCAATACACCGGCCCGCTGCCCGCCATCTTAAGCATTAACGGGGATCACTACATCATCACCGCCGCCGGCTCCGGCACTCCGACAAATTCGATCATACTGCTCAACATCAATGACACTGTGGGAACGCCTGGCACCACGCCACCATCAATTACCGCGCCAGCAAACATCTACAGCATCCCTGAACTGCCGGCGGGCCAGATGCTCGCCTACGGCATGGGCCGCGTCTGGGAAGTGATGACCGACAGCATTAGTTTCCTTGCAGGCGACATTGTGGGGGGCAGTAGCGGATCTCCCAACCTGAATTTCCGCGACGCTGTTCTCAAAATCACAGAAAATCTTTATCTCGCCGGCGGTGGATTATTTCGAGTGCCTGGCAGTGTCGGAGAAATCCGCGGATTGATCTTCACCGCTACACTCGATGTCTCGCTTGGCCAAGGACCACTTCAAGTGTTCACGTCACGAAACGTTTTCAGTTGCCAGGCTCCCGTGGACCGCACCACTTGGCAGGGTCTTACCAACCCGATTCTCACCGAGGCGTTGAAAGGCGCTGGCGGCGCGGGCCAATACACCCTGACCAATTCCAATGCTGATGTCCTCTTTCGTTCACCGGACGGCCAAATCCGGTCTTTGATTCTAAGCCGCCTCGACTTCAACCGCTGGGGCGACACGCCCATCAGTCTTGAGCTGTTGCGCGTCACGGAACAAGAGAATCTGGCCTTGATGAATTTTGATTCAGGAATTGTCTTCGACAACCGGCGCTTGAGCACGGCCAATCCAGTCCAGACGGCTCAAGGCGTCGTTTGGTCGAATCTCTTTGCGCTGAACTTCGATGAAATCAGTTCGCTGCAAAACAAATCAGCGTCCGTTTATGATGGCGTATGGGGCGGATTGAAAATTTTCCAACTCGTCAGGTTTTCTGGCTCGAATCGCGCCTTTGCCTTTTGTTCCGACACCGGCAGCGGCATCATTGAACTGTGGGAGTTGCTGCCCACCGGCGACGAGCACTTGGATAGTGGAATTCTCCCGATCACCTGGCAGTTTGAGTCGCCAACCATTTTCATGGGCAGCAAACAAAAGGGTCTGTTCGACCTTGTGCGGCTTGTGGATGGTGAAATTTATCTGTCCGACATTGAAGGGCGCGTGGATGTCACCGTTGAATATCGGCCCGACTGGTCCCCCTGCTGGTATCCGTGGGCGAGTTTTTATGTGTGCTCGGCCGTCGGCCCTGGTTTGGAGAACCAATACCGTTCCCGCATCGGCCTCGGCGAACCCAGCGCGTCGCAGTGCGTCCAGTTCAACAACAAGCCCGCTCGCGAAGCCCGTTTCTTCCAGTTGCGTTTCACCTTCACCGGACACGCGGTTTTTCAGGGCGCGAAACTGGGGGCCGTGATCGTTCCCGAATTTGAATTCGAGCCGCCGTTGTGCAATAAGACGGAAACCAGCGGCCCGATCACAATCGAAAGTCCGGTGGTCTGGAATGATGAGGTGTATTATTCCATCGTCTGCCCCGGAGGCGGCATCGCCATGTATGGGGGGCCGACATTGCCGACGTGGGTCTATTACAATTTTGTCACAAACAACTTCGTCGGGGACGCCCATGTTTTCAGGGCCGATTCCAAGACGGCGGCAAATATAATGGCGCAAAGCGCATTGGACAACGTGGTTAAACCACTCATCGCTGAGGGCGACCTTATCTGCACGTCGAGCTACAACATTCTCAAGGACGAAGAAACCACGAGCCTTTTGGGAACCGACGCGCTGCAATTCCGCTATTTGAATGGAAATTATTTTCTGACCCGCTCATCGGTCAACGGCGTCTTTTCATCTGCCAACGGCCTGGCTTGGACGAATCCATTGTCCGGGGCCTCCGGGCTGCTATACGACATCGCCTACGGCAACGGAGTGTATGTTGCGGTTGGTGCGGGATTGACCGTGCCTTTCCGCTGCTGCGTTTATACATCCCCCGATGGGGTCGTCTGGACCGAACATGACGACGCCACCAACGTTTTTGTTTCCTATTCAGTGGCTTTTGGGGGCGGATTGTTCTGTCGTTTCGACAGTTTCGGCAGGCCGATTGTTTCGGTTGATGGGCTGAATTGGACGATTTACGCCTCGGTTCAAGGGTCAACCTCGTGCCGAAAGGTTCAATATCTCAACGGCAAGTTCTGGGCCTGTTTTGCACAAAACGTCTGGTCAGCCAGTAATCCCGCCGGCACATGGAGTCAGGGCGCTTTCCCGTCCGGCTATTCCTGCCGGGACATCGCGTTTGGAAACAACAAGTATGTCGCTGTGGGCTATTATACGAGTGGGGGCAACCATGCTTGGACCGCCTGGTCTTTAGACGGAATTTCATGGACCACATCGGCTTTGGCCGGTGAAACCGCCCTGGCCGGCGTGGTGTTCGCCAACGGAAGCTTTATCGCCTGCGGCCAGTCCGGGGCGGTCTATTTTTCAGGCAACGGAAAAACATTTTATTCCAGCGGAACCGCCGCCGCCGCCGCCTTAAATAACATTGTCGCCGGCACTGCCATTGTTACCGCCGAAGGTGTCCTGTGGTAAAAAACACATGAATAAGAATCCCGAATCGCCATGCCCGGAATTGTCCTGCGAGCCGCTGCCTCCCAAACCTAAATCCAAGGCTTACGCGAACGACACGGTTTCCACCAGCAACGAGCCGCTGTGTCCCATTGGCATTACCGCAAGCTTTTCCTCCGCGCTACCCGGCTGGATCACTTGGGACGGCACGAACTTCACTGGCGCGGCTGGTGTATTCCGGTCTGACACAAAGGCCGATGCCAACGCCGCAGCCCAAACGGCGCTCGATTCATTTGTTGCAAGTGCATTCTCGTATGGCACGCTGACTTGCGATTGCCCTTCCGTTTTGACGGCCATCATGCCTACAAGCAAATACTTGCCCGCGCCCGGCGTCGAAATTCTCAATTTCCACGACGCCTATGGAATAGGTTCAAACGGGTTCGGCGGACACTGGAAGCCGGGTTCTTATCCGCCCACATGTTTGATCAGCGGGGCATGGCCCACCATAAACGGAGGCGGGAGCGGCGAACCGTGGTGGGATGGGGCGTTTCCAACTTACCCAGTCTTGTCTGCTTCCAATGCCAACCCACAGGCCGGTAACGTGTATGCGTGGCGGGCAGACCTTCATTATTCTGTTTTTTGCAGGCTTGGCCGGGTCGTGACCGGATTTCTGATCTCATACTTTACACAAGAAACCTACGCCGTGCCAAGCGTAGGAGGTCAGCCGGCAGGAATGTTCCAGTTCACCGTCCGTTGCGTTAACGGCATTCTCGTTTGGCTTGTTGAGATCAATTCCGAATTTGGAGGTCTTCTCGGTCGTCAGAACGCCTGTTGGTATAAGTTGGGCGGCTACACGCCGGAAGGACCCTACCACCTTTGCGGTGGAAACAGCCCTCCCGGCACTGCCGTTACAGATTTTCCTGAATTTGCAGTCGCCGGCACGCCAATGCGACAAGGCGGTGGTGCGAGTGATCAAAGCATGAACCTTTCACTTTTTTCCCAAGTGAACTTTGTGCTTTTGCCCAACCAGGAATACAGCGACTCGTCACACGCCAAAGTTCTTTCTTCTACCAACAATTTCGTCCGCTATCTCAACACGGATGCCCACGGCTTGAACGGCACGTTTTACATGACGGACGGCAGCAACAAGGTTTATGCTTCCACGGATGGCTACACTTGGTCGGTCGTCTCCACCATCACCAATGCCGGAGGACTCACCGATATTGCTTACGGAAATGGCAAATTCGTTGTCACGTCCAAACACCGTCTGACGGGCCAGGCCACAATTTATTTTTCAGCCAATGCGATCACTTGGACTGAAGTTGACCTGCCCTTGACTGAAAACAACGGCGATTTGAACTCTGTCGTTTTTGGCAGCGCCAGCGGCGGGGTATTTCTCGCCTGCCAAACCAACCAGAATGGAAGCGGAACCAGTTTTTATTCCAGTAATGGAACGGCGTGGCTGCCGGTCACAACCTTGTCGCCCTCGACGCAGCCCCGCTTCGCCAACAATCTTTTTCTGATTGTCTCCAAGTTCGGAGAGGTCGCTTCCAGTTCAGATTGCGTGACGTGGACGGCCCATACCAGCATCCCCCAAAATCTTACCGCCTACGACATTGCCTTCGGGGGATTCCAGTATGTCGTCGGAGGCGTCGGTTTTATTTACACGTCGCCCGACCTGCAAACGTGGCACTCACATTCTTTTCCATCGCTTGAGAATTTTGTTTCCATTGCCTTCGGCGTCTTTGTGTTTGTCGTCGTAACCGGGCTTGGAAATGTCTATCGCTCATCGGACGGAATCAACTGGACCCAGATCATGTGCTACGGCCAGATGAAATGGACCGGCGAAGACACCGACACCATATTTGAACAAACCACCACAAGCTTTGTCATCCCCGCCGCCAACGGGACCGTGACTGTTTTTGTATATGATTCAAACCGGATGTCCTTGGTCCCCGGCAGAAGCGTAGTCATAGGTGACGGAACACATGTCGGCAGTTTTACCGTCGTTTCGAGACAATTGGCTCTTGATAACCCAGCAGCCAGAACAGTGCTGTTGAGGTTTTTACAAAAAGTGGGGGACTCGGCACCCGGCGCAACCATGGCCGCGGCGGCAAATATGTTCCCATTTGGAGGCAACACTGCCGGCTTTGTTCGCGGCAGCGGACAATTCTTCGGAAAGGTTTTTGTCGGGACTACGCACGACTTCGTTTCGGGCACCAGTTTCCCCGGCGGAACACTTGTGTCCGTGACGTATTATTCAGACACGCACCTGTTTATCGGCGCGGCAACCCTGTCCATCGGCACTCCAAGCCAAGGGCCAAACATCCCGCTCCTTTACTGGTATTCCCCAGACGGTATCAACTGGGCGCGTCTTTCACCGGCAGCGCCACAAGGCCCGCTCAAAAGCGTCTGCTTCCAGCAAGGAGGAACTTTCATCGCCGTTTGATTTCCTATTGCCAAAAACACAATTCAACACGATAGAAAAAGAAGATGTTACTCACATACGGCCAACTCAAAGAAGGACCTTGCAGCAAGATTGCGGGTTTCTGCGTGACCAGCCCGGACTTCACGGGCTACGTCAACCAAGCCGTGCGCCAGTTGATGCGGCGCGGCAATTGGTGGGGCACCGTCCAACCCATGCGAGGCTGCGTCTATGACAATTGCATCACCTGGCCGCGTTATGTCGGCACCGTGCTCGCGGTGAACCGGAACGGCCACTATTCCGAACTGGCCAACCGCTGGTTTCAATTCATGGACTGGTCCGGCATTGATCTGGGCAGCTTCGGCCTGACTCCGGGCCATCGGCATGACTTTCCAAACACCACCGTCTTTGACGGCACCACACCAGTTTTCAACCCCATCCCGTGCGGCCAGTCGCGTTACGTTCTGGTTTATCCCAGCGTCCAAGCCGATCTCGTCAAGACCATCACCCTGTTTGGCGTGGACTCCAACGGCCAAGACGTGCGCCAAAAAATAAACGGCATGTGGAGCGATGGCATTACCCTCACGCTCGCGCTGCCCTACGTCAAGTCGCCGATGAAGTTTCAGAAAATTACGCGCGTGCTGAAGGATCGCACGCAAGGCGTCGTCCGGCTCTATCAATGGGATGGCGTCAACCTGAATCCCGATCTCACCCCAAACGTTTTCGATTTGGCCCAATATGACCCATCGGAAACCTCCCCGGATTATCAACACAGCAAAATACTTGGAGGCGTCGGCCCCTGCGGCTGTGTCCGGCAAATCACCGCGCTCGTAAAATTGGCATTTATCCCTGTCTTTAACGATAACGATTTGGTTTTGATCGAAAATCAGGACGCCATCTCCAACATGATTCAGAGCATCCGTTACCGCGAAAAGGGAGATGCCGACCGTTCCCTTCAGTGGGAGAAAGACGCTTTCAGAGAATTGAACTACGAGCTTCGTGACCGCGTGCCAGATGAACAATTCGTCGTCACCTTCCGCCCGTTCGGTAGAGAAAGTCTAAACCGCAAAACCTTAGGAATGATTTAATATGGCTATCCAAAATCCAGTCCTCGCCAATTACTCGGCCAATCCGACAACCCAAGCCGGCTCCGGCGCATACGGTGCCGTGCCCGGTGCTGTGGCAACGCCGCCGTCAACTTACGAGCAGCTTTCGGGCGTCCTGCCCCAGTTGTCCTCGCTCACCAACCAGAATGCGAATCTAATCGGCCAGCAAATGTCGGGCGTCGTGCCCACGGATGTCATCAAGCAGATCCAAGATCAGGCGGCATCGTGGGGCGTCAGTTCGGGAATGCCCGGCAGTGGACTTTCACAAAATATGAGTTTGCGCAATCTTGGCCTGACTTCCATGCAGGAGCAACAGACCGGCCAGAACAACTATCTCAACACCGCGAGCGGGCTGGGTGGGCTACAACTTGATCCCAGCCTATTGACCAGTCTCGGTCAATACAATGCCACGATGGCCGCCGCGCCGAATCCACAGGCAGCCGCCGACCAGCAGATGAAGGACTACCTGCAATTTTTGGACCCGGCATTCGTCAGTCAGGAAGCAGGGGCATCGAATCTTTATCGGCAGCTTACGAATCCAGGCGCCGGAACGAAGACAAGCACAGCCCCCACGGTAACAAATTCGTGGACTGACGCATTGGGACAAACACACCCCGGAAACCCACCCGGATAATTGATTTATGCAAATTCCTCCCTGGCTCGATGTCTCACCGTCGCAGTTCGTGCAAGCGCGCGAAGCGGGCGTCCGCGCGGGGCAAGAAAACGCGCAACTGGGACAACAAGGCGATTTGGAACGCGCGCGACTGGCACAAGAACGCGATTTGGAAGGCGCGCGAATTTCACAACAAGGCCAGATGGAAGGCGCGCGACTGGCGCAAAGTGCGGCAGAGGCCGCGCAGCAGCTTGGTCTTGCAAAGCAGAGGCTCGAAGCGCAGCAAAAGCAGACCGCGATGGAGTTTCAGGCCGGGCAGGAAACGGCCAAGCAGAATTTCATGCTTCGACAGACCCAGGACGCCGTGGCCAACGCCTATAAACAGGCGCAGATCGGTCTTGGCAACCAAAAACTAGATCTGGCCGGTCAGAAATTGAAGCTAGATGTTCAGACTGTCGCCGCCAAGACCGCAACCGCCACGTCAAAACCAGACCCGATTGCAATGAAGCAATTCGACACCGTGGAGGCGGCCTATTTGAATGCCGTCAAGGAATATCAAAAGGCGAAAGCTTCAACTGACCCCAATGTCCAATCAACCGCTGGGGATTTGGCTAGAATCGCCAAGAATTACAGCGACAGAGCCGACAAACTTGCCGCGTCAATGCAGGGACCTAAAACTCCCGCTGCGGCGTTCAACGCTGCCACGGCAACCGGCACCACACCCGGTCCGCAACCTGCGTCCGCCGCGCTCGGCGCGCCAGCACCAACACCCGCCGCCGGAGGTCCTGCTCCCGCCGCGCCGTCCTCGCCGGGTTTGCCCAAACAAGGAGACGTGATAAATGGTTACGTCTTCAAAGGCGGCGATCCAGCCGACCAGAAAAATTGGATGGAAGCTCCCTCGCAGCCAAGTCCAGTGCAGTGATTTTATGGCGGACGACATTGCCACACTCCCGGATGCGGTTGACGCCGAGGATTCCACGAAACAGAAGCCGTGGGAGCAGTTCGCCCAGAAAAAGCCGTGGGATCTTTACAGCAAGGCACCCGCCGAGACGAAATCGGCCACCGCCACGCCACCGCCGCGCTTCGACACGGCACAAATGTCGGCCTACACGCCCACGCTGCGCCAGCGCGCGTCAGACGCCTTTCACGCCCTGCGCACGTCACAGCCGGTCGAGACACTGCTTGGCCGGACTGACGCGGAGAAGGCGGCCGTTCCTGCTCTGCAATCCGCTCCGACAACCAGTGACGCCGGGGCAATGGGGCTGTTCACGAACAAGAAACAGATCATTCCGCGCGTTGACCAGCCCAAAACGGTGATGCAGGGAGTTCAGAATTTGGCATCTGAAATTGCTGATTCTATCGCAAGCCCCGGCGGAATTGCTTTGATGGCTGCCACTGGCGGAGGCTCGGCAGTGGCCACCGCAGAAGAACAGTTCGCCGCGAAAATGGCTCCCGTCGCCAAGAAACTGATGGATTTGGGATTCAGGGCACAGGGCGTGAAGATGGTTGTCGATGCCGTGCGGCAGAATATCAACAACCCGAACATGACCCCCGGCCAGTTGGTCGAGAACATCGGCCAAGCACTAATCGGAACGGGAATGGCCGGGAGAGCTTTCAAAGGAAAAATCAAACCAACAACAGAAAGTGAGTCACAAAATGCCAGCAAAATCGCAAGCGGAGAGGGCGTGGATTTACGCGAACAAGGGGCCGGAGTGGGCACGCAAGCACCACTTCGACAACAAGGGGAAACTGCCGGAACGAGTGAAGCCCCACAAGAAGCCCAAGCCGGTGCATTGGCACTGACGCCCGAAACGCCTTCGGAACCGGTCAAAGATCAAAACATTGGAACTACCGCTCCGCCGGAAACTGCGGCTCCGTCCGGCGCAGCGCCCACCATCAAGAATATAGGCGACAAACACGGATTCACTTACGACGCTGATTTTGAATCTGGTGACATAAAACTGCATCAATTCACGTTCCGAAATCTGCCCAAAAGCGACCCCGCTTATGGCGCAAGTTTTTATGCAAAACAAGGAGCAACCCCGGAAGAAGTCCTGAAGCTTGCCAACGATAAAGCCGAGGTGTTTCGAGCCGCAAAACCTCCAACTCAAGCCGCGCCAACTGAAACCCCAGCCCCGACCGAGCCGACCATCAAATCCCCGATGTCCGCCTTTGGAAAAGCCTTCTACAAAAACACCGAAGGCCAATGGCGGCAGAAAGGAAAGCCGTCCGCGTCGGTCAACGCCTCAACGATTGACGCTTTGGAGCAGTTGACGAAACCGAAGGCGGCAGCGCAGCCGGAAATGGTCGCAATGGGCGGCGATGTTCCGCATCCGCGACCTCAGGATTTTGGAACGACGGGAGCACCACAAGACATCTACGGCGTGGCCGAGCGCGTGCGCAAGGCCCGCGCCGCCGCCGGACAGGTGGCTCCCGTGCCAACCGGCCAGGGCGTCAGCGCAGAGGAAGCGGTCAAATGGGGTCAAGACCTGATTGCTATGGGCGCTGACCCGGAAGTTTCCATGCGTGAATTCGAGCGCACGCGGGCAACCTCATTCGATTTGATTTCGTTCACGCGCGCCTATGGCGAGCAATTGGCCAAATCCGCGCGTTCCGTCGAGGAAAAGTTCGGCACAGATTCAATCCAATATCGCACCGCTCAAAAAGCCCTGTCCGACTGGGACACGCGCACTAAGCCAATTCAAACTGAATGGCACAAGCAGGGCATGGCGCAGCAAGGCGAGACGGACATTGACACCGGCTCCTTCACCGGCATCAACCGCGCTTTCCGGGAAATCTCCGGGCGCGACCTGAATCCCGCCGAGGCCAAGACCGCCAGAAAACTTGCCGCCGATGTCAATGAGGCGGACAAAGCCACGGAACCGGCAAAGGCTGGCTTGCAGACCGCCATTGACGGGATTGCCGAGAAGGGAACGCCGGTCAAGGTCGCCGCCGATCTGGAAAGCCAGCGCAAAGCGTTCGGTGATTACGAATCCGGCAAGCCGATGACCCCGCTTCAGGTCAAAACGCTCTGGACGCGCGCCAAGACCGAATACATTGACAAAGGCAACGACAGCCGGCCTGACATCGTTCACAAGCTGGCGATTGATTTGGGGCTGCCAGTCAAAGACATCATGCGCGGGCTTGAGCAGACGAAGCCAGTCCGCCGCGCCGCCGACGATGTTTGGCAGAGACAGCGCCAAGCCCGGATGTTGAAAGAATTTGCCAAAAACTGGGTCAATCATGCCACAGAAACGTGGCTGCAAAAGTCGCTGCCCACCGTGGCGCGGACATTGTTCACGCTCAAAACCGGGTTGCACGGCACCGTTGCACTGGGCACGCACGCGCCGCTCGTCGTCGCCACGCATCCCATCCTTTTCAAAAACAATTTCGGCAGGATGTATCATCTAGTGCTCAGTCCCGAATACTACGAGATGCAGCAGCACGAGATAGCCCGGCGACCGAATTACACCGTCGCCCAGCGCGCCGGTTTGGTGAATGACATGAGCAAGATGGAGGATTTCAGCGACCCGAAGCTGGCGCAGGGATTTCCAAAAATGGCCGCGTGGTTCAAAGCCAAGCTCGACAAGGCGCATTTGGGGAGAGTCGTCGGCATGGGCACGCGCGGCTATTCCGTTCTGAAAATTCTGCGGCAGGATTTGTTCGACAACGCTTGGAACAAACTGGCCGAATCGGAAAAATCACCAGAGTTGGCGAAGGCCATCGCCGATTCCGTCAACCACATTACCGGCGTCACCAAGACCGGCGGCGGCGTGGTCGGCAAATACGCGCACTACGCTCTGTTCGCGCCAAAGCTGGAAGCCTCTCGCGTCGCGGTGATAGCCACAGACCCAGTTCGAGCCGTCAACAGCCTGCTCAAGATGAAGAACATGACGGAGGCGGAAAAATGGTTCGCCACGAATCAGTTCAAGGAAAAGGCGAGCATCTTTGCCGTGTTCACCGGACTGATGCTGGCCAACCAACAGTTGAACGAGTTGTTCGGGGACAAAAAGAAGCTCAATGGCGTTCCCGTCGCTCTTGGCGGCGGCGGCTGGAACCCGATGCAGAGCGATTTTGGAAAGTTCCGCGTCGCTGGAATGACTTTCGCCTGGGGCAGTCCGTTCCTGACCATGACCCGGCTGCCGTTGCGAATTTACCAGATCGGCGCGGGCAGCGGTGGGAAAACGAAGTATCTGATCTACCCGGACGAATCCATGTATAAAACCGGCGGCTCCTATTTGAGAACGCAGGCCAGCCCGTTTATCAGTCCCGTGATTTCGGTAATCACAAAGGGTGATTACGCGGACAGGCCGTTGCCGCAAATGCCCGGCTACGGGAAGCCCCAGCCCGTTCCAAAGCGCCTGGCGGCGGAAGGCGTCAAGCCCTACACCTGGAAGGAATTCGGCACCGGAATTGTCCTTCCAATCCCGTTCGAGGAAGGCGCAAACGAAGTGTTCCACTACTACGATCTTGGTCAAACCAAAGCAGCCCAGAACACTTTGTTGAGGGCGTTTGCCATCACGCTTATCATGGCCGGCACGGGCGGAAGAATGGCCGAGGATTGGAACAAGCCCAAGCCCCGCGCCGCCAACCCCGCTTGGTCGCCTCCGCCCTGAGTCAAAGCGGATTCTGGGGCGATCCGGGCGGTGGCATCGGTGACGGCATTTCCACCTTCGCCGCGGCGTCTGCCGCCTGCTTGAGCTTTTGGAACAGCGGCACGCCCTCCACGGCGGCTGGAATCCCGTTGGCTTTGATCGCGGCGTCAATCAACTTTGCAAGCTGGTCGGCTTCTTCTCCGGTTAGTTCGAGTTTGATGGTCATAAATCAGGCGTTCGGCCCGGCGGCGTATATCGCCGATACTTGGGTTGAAGTCAAGGCCGACCGCATTATTTGAACGTCTTGAATCAGGCCGGCAAAGAAGGCGCTGGTCATGGATATGCTCCAAGCCGAAGCAAAATCCCCATTGCCGATTCTCCAAAATCCAAGGTTGGCCCCAGTCCAGCCGCCTATAATCCCTCCCGACTGGGTATTGGTCGCCTTGCTTGCCCCGTCCACATACAGCGTTGAACCGCCGGCATCCGTCAGCACGGCAATCACATTATGCCAGTTGCCATCGTTGTAGGCAGAAGAACTTGTAGCCAGGCGGACGCCGCTGCTGTAAAAACCAAACCCTACCAACCCCGCGTTGGTCATAAAAATTGGGAAGTCCCTGGTCGCGCTGGTGTATTCCGGTGTGATGTTAAAACTGATCATTGAACCGCCCGAAGTGGTCGAAGTTTTGAACCACATGGAAATCGAGAAAAAGAAGCTTGAGCTGGTGTTATTGCCGGCGACGCAATACGGGGTGTAGCCTAACCCCCGGACTCCGTAAGTAGCCACAAATCCAGTCGAACCGTTGAAGCTAAACGCCTGACCCACCAGACCGGCAACGTAAGTGACGCCGCCAAAAATGTAGCCGTCGTTGATTGATGGCATTGAATCCGTGCTGTCTCCGTTTCCTTTCCACCGGAACAAAATCCGATACGGATTGGCCGGCCAGCCGCCGCCCCCGGACTGGTT
>PLZL01000282.1 GCA_003152145.1 Limisphaerales bacterium | reverse complement strand
TCGAGGTCGCGGTTCGCGTTGAGCTTCTCGTTCGGCAGAGAGTATTGCGCGCCGACGTTTTCGCAACCGCCGCCCTTGAGCACCAGCCGCACGCTAACTTCCGGCGAGCGATGTTGGTGAAAATGAAACGTGGGTGCTCCCGGCCCGCAGTTCGTGCCGTCATTCTTGCCCGTGAGCGAATCCACGGAATTCTGCCGGAGAAAACCTTTCTTCGTCGCCAGCTTCACGGCTTCGCGCGCGATCTCGGCGAACGTGATCTGGTCGAAGCCGACCGGACAATCCACGTAAAACAAGATGCTGCCGGTGTCCTGACAAATCGGCTGCGACTTGCGTTTGGCGAGTTGGATGTTCTGGTCAATGATTTTCAGCGCGCTCTCAGCAATCGTCCCTTTCTTCTCCTGCTCCAGCGATGCGATTATGGATCGGTTCACATCGTCGGGGATTTCCGCCGAAGTCCGCCGGATTAATTCCAGCAAAGAATTTTGCAACTCACTCATAAATAAATCTGCATCAGCCTAAACGGTGATTTGTCCGGCGTCAATGAACTGCGCATGATGGTAGTGTCCTCATTTCAAAATTTGTGGGTAGGGCGGCCAGTCCTCTGGCCGCCGTAAATGCGAAATACGGCTCGCACGGAGTGGCCCGCCCCAGCGAAATCAGGACACTATCCGCATGACGCGAACGTGGGACGGGCGGTGCGCCGGTCTCTGACATTAAAATGGGGACAGGTAAGATGTTTGTCCTACACAGCCGGGACTTGACCATCGTGCCCGGCACGCTTCTATTAACTCATGCGTGTGATGATTCTCGAAGCGCCGCGGCATCCGCTGCGGGCTGCCGATATTCCCGTGCCCAAGCCCAGTGACACGCAGGTTTTGGTGAAGGTCGCCGCCTGCGCCGTCTGCCGGACGGATTTGCACGTCATGGACGGCGAATTGCCGGATCCCAAACTGCCGCTCGTGCCCGGACATGAAATTGTCGGCGTCATCGCCGAAAAAGGCGAGCGCGCGCAACGTTTCAAACTCGGCGATCGCGTGGGCATCCCGTGGCTCGGCTGGACGTGCGGTGAATGTGAATTCTGCCGTGGCGGGCGCGAGAACCTTTGTGACCGCGCAAAATTCACCGGCTACACACTGGACGGCGGTTATGCGGAATTTGCCCTCGCCGACGAACGGTTTTGCTTTCTGATTCCAGAAAAATATTCCGATGCCGAAGCCGCCCCCCTGCTCTGCGCGGGTCTGATTGGCTACCGTTCACTGGTTAAGACCGGCCCGGCGAAACGCCTTGGCCTTTACGGCTTCGGCGCGGCGGCTCACATCATCGCGCAAGTCGCCAAATTTCAAGGCCGCGAAGTCTTCGCCTTCACCCGGCGCGGCGATTCGGAAGCACAGACATTCGCTAAATCATTGGGCGCGGTATGGGCCGGCGACTCCGAGACGCCACCGCCGGTTCCTTTGGATGCTGCCATCATCTTCGCGCCGGTGGGCGGTCTTGTTCCGCTCGCGCTCAAGGCCGTGGCCAAAGGCGGCACCGTCGTCTGCGGCGGCATTCACATGAGCGACATTCCGTCGTTTCCTTATGATTTGCTCTGGCAGGAACGCACGCTCTGTTCCGTCGCCAATCTCACGCGACGCGACGGCGAGGAGTTTTTTAAAATCGCCCCTCGCGTGCCCGTCCGCACAACCGTTGAAACCTTCCCGCTTGCCGCCGCCAACAAGGTTTTGGGAAAATTACGCAATGGAAAAATTCGTGGCGCGGCAGTTTTGATTCCGAATGAAAAGTGACATCCGCGTCGCCACGCCACCGCCAAAACCGTTGATGGTCTTTGACGGCGACTGCAATTTTTGCACGCTCTGGATCCGTCGCTGGCAGCGGATGACCGGTGACGCCGTAGATTATTTGCCCGCGCAAGACCCGCACATCGCAGAGCAATTCCCGGAAATCCTCCGCAAGCAATTTGATGCCGCCGTCCAACTCATCGAAACCGATGGCGTGGTTTATTCCGGCGCGGAGGCGGTGTTCCGGGCGCTGGCGAAAAACCCAAAGCGGCAATGGCCTTTGCGTTGGTATAAAAAGTCACGCACCTTCGCCAGATTGACGGAAACGGTTTACGGTTTTGTCGCCCGGCATCGAGAATTTTTCTCGTGGCTTTCGGGAATGCATCCTTGAATAATGGCGCCGGTTCATGGAAACAGACCGCGCATCCAATTGCTTCACGCCCCCGCGCTTTGGCATTTTGCTCGTCCTGCTCATTTTTGCCGCGTTCCCGCAGGTCTTGCTCGGTTTGCAGACCTTTGTCGTTCGTGATTATGGTTTTTTTTCCTACCCGGCTGCCTTCTTCCAGCAGGAATGCTTCCGGCATGGCGAACTGCCGTTCTGGAATCCATTCAATTATTGCGGCGCGCCGTTCCTGGCGCAATGGAACACCATGCCGCTCTATCCGCCGGCGCTCATTTACCTCGTGCTGCCGCTGACGTGGTCGTTGAGCTTCTTTTGCCTGCTACACCTGTGGTTCGCCGGTTTCGGCATGTTCCAACTTGCGCGGCGGTGGACGGGCAATAATTTCGCCGCGGCATTCGCAGGTGTGGCTTTCGTTTTCAACGGCCTGATGCTGAACCTGCTCATGTGGCCGAGTCACATCGCCACCTTGAGCTGGATGCCCTGGGTTGTTCTCGCAGTTGAAGGCGCGTGGCGCGAAGGCGGGCGGAAAGTTATTCTGGCGGCGATTGCCGGCGCGATGCAAATGCTCGCCGGCGGTCCGGAAACCATTTTCTTCACCTGGATTATTTTGCTGATTTTGTGGATTCAGCAATTTGCAAAGGGCGAATCGCCACGCGCCGGAGTGCTCTGGCGTTTTCCGGCAATTGTGGCGGTGGTGATTTTGCTGGCAGCGGCGCAATTGCTGCCGTTCCTCGACCTTGCCGCCCATTCGCAGCGCGAAACCGGCTTCGCCGACACGCGCTGGTCCATGCCGGCATGGGGTTGGG
>PLZL01000177.1:1942-2649 GCA_003152145.1 Limisphaerales bacterium | reverse complement strand
CTTGACGGTCACACGCAATTCATCAGGGATGTCCGCACGCCAAATTAAACCCGAAGTCTGAAGTTGGAACGCGCGGGCTATGACATCCGGGGGGAGCGCACGCCGCTGGCGTGTGATTTCCGGCGGCCCACCGGAAATCCCGTCCAACCCATTTTTGCCGCCAGTGACGGCCGGCGAAAGTGTGGAATGATGGTTTGGGCGGGCCGCCCAAACCAGCACGCGAGCTGCGCGCGCTCCCAACTTCGGAATTAGGGTTAAAGCTTGGCGCGTTGCGCGGCGACTTGTTCGGCGGTGACCTTGGGCGCGGCGGGCGCGAAATTGGCGCGCAGGTAGTTGATCACGCTCGCGAGGTCGGAGTCGCCCAGCACATTGAAGGGCGGCATGGTGTTGGAAAATTTTTCGCGGTCGGGCGGCAGCACGGCGGCGGGGCCTTTCAACAGGATGTTGATGAGGCGGTCGGTGTCGCCGGCGAGAACGGGGTTGCCTGCAAGTGCGGGTTGCATGGATGGCACGCCGCCGCCGTTGGGCATGTGGCACGCGGCGCAGACTTGCGCATAAATTTTTCCACCGGGCGAGTCGGCGGCGATGGGCGGGTAAGTTTGCCCAGCCGCGCTGGCAACAATGCTTCTCGACTTTGCCGGGGCGCTTTCGCCGGTGTAAATCACCCGCCAAATGCGGCCCTTTTCCGTTTCACTGATGTAGAGCGA
>PLZL01000177.1:0-1885 GCA_003152145.1 Limisphaerales bacterium | reverse complement strand
GTGCCGTCGTAGAGGCACATTTGCAGCGGCGCCCAGTGCGCGGGGAAGGCGATGAGCGGCTTGTCAAAGGCGGGGTTGTCATCGCGCTTGTGATTGTCGCCGCCATATTCGGGCGCGGCCATGCGCGCGTTTTTGATCGGGTCCCAATAGGTGTAGGGCCAGCCGATGTTCACGCCTTCCTTGAGCAGATGAAATTCCTCGGCGTCGCGCTCGGCATTGTCGAGGGCGTCATAGTGGTCGGGGTCAACGATGTTCAAGTTGTCGCGGCCCATCATGCACATGAAGAAATTCTTCGAGGCCGGCTGCCACGCAAGCGCGAGGCAATGGCGGTGGCCGGTGGAGAAACGCACGCCGTCGGCCTGGGTCTGGTTGGTCTTGTTCGCATCGTAGCGCCAGAAACCGCCGTAGGTTTCCTGGAATTTCGTCACCTCCTCGGGGCTGTAACCCTTCGCACCAAACTGGCGGTCGGGCTGGCTGAAACATTGTATGGCGAGCCAACCTCGACAATGATGTGGCCGCTTTCATCAAACGCGAAGGACTTCTGGTCGTGGTCCCGCTCGGCGGGCAGGTCGTGAACGATGACTTCGAGCGGGCTGGAAGGCACGAGTTCGCCGGGAATATATTTGTAGCGGTAAACGGTCGTGCGGCTGGAGTGATAGAGATAACCGTCGTGAAACATGATGTGCGTGCCGCCATCGCCGGGACCGAACTCCTGAATCACATCAGCACGGCCATCGCCATTCGTATCGCGCAGCGCCCAGATTTGCCCCTGATGTCCCTTGGCATAGACGTCGCCGTTCGGCGCGACTGCCAGGCCGCGAAGATTTTCCTGGCTCCGGCCAACGCGTTTGCCAACGACAAGATTGTCGGCATAAACCAGCGCGCGAAAGCCGGGCGGAAGCGTAATGCCGCCGTCGTCGGGATCAGGCGCAGGCAGGGCGCCAAAGGCCGGCGCAACACAAAGGACCCATCCTGCAAACAATGCCGTTGTTAATTTTTCCATATGGAGGTGTCTTTTTAGAAAATGCGGCATGGAAGTAAAGGAAATTTATAAACGTAATTCAATGTCTTTATAAATGAAACGCCTCGGCGCGAAGGGCGGGCTGTTTTTTTTGACGCTGCGCTGGTAAAGCCTCCGCGAAAATATTCCGCTTTGCTATTCTTCAAGGCTTGCGTAAGCGAAAATACTGTTGCGGCAAGGTTGTATCAACAGTGACGGTAAATTGCTGCCCTTGGGTGGCTACCGAATTGGTTACGGTAATCCATGCAGCGGCGGGAAGATTGGTGGCTGATTCCAGCGAGAAACCGGTGAAGTTTGTTGACCAACTGAACTGGGTTTGAACAGCGGAGACTGGCTGAACGCTTAATTGGGGCGAGGAAGTGAGAGTGGCCTGAATGCCCGTGGAGTCATAATAGAAACCGTTGCCGCCGTATCCGACTTCGAAATCAATCCGATCATTTGCCTGTAGCACCAGGTTGGTGCTGAAACTGGGACCGGTTCCCGGTCCGAATCCGTTTACCGAACCATCAAAAATCGAAGAATCGTTGACCAGCACATGCACATCGGTGCTGGTGCCCGCAGCATCCGCGCCGACAAAGGACGCCTGAAGCAAGTAGTTTCCTGCAGCCGGGGCTGTGAATCGGTAGATGCTATACTCATTGTTCGGGCCGGGATGAAAGCAAGCCTGATGAGGGCCGATATTCGGGGTTCCAATAGAAACGGTATTGGCAGTTGTATTGTAAAAGACAGCCGGCGCGCCAAGGGCGATATTGTTCAGCCACCCGATAATGCCTGCGGTGCTGGAAGAAGTGTTCGTGTAAAGAATCAGGCTGCCACCGAGGACAGTAGCATATCCGTAGCTCCACACACCGTTTGGATTGGAGT
>PLZL01000143.1 GCA_003152145.1 Limisphaerales bacterium | reverse complement strand
AATTTTGCGTCCAAACGGGTCCATTGGCTTTCAACTTAACTGCCAAACACGAACTACACCAACAAATATATCGGGCGCAATGAAAATCAATTTCATGTATTTTGTGCCTCCATTTTACTTTTTTTCATGCGGATTTTCACCGCGCAAATGCGCCAGCCCCTCGCGGATGGCCGGCGCGAGAATCTCCAGGCACTCGCGCACCGCCGACGGTTTGCCGGGCAGATTCAAAATCAAACATGCGCCGCGTGTTCCGGCCACCGCGCGCGACAAAATCGCCGTCCGCACCTTGGCGAACGATTGCGCGCGCATGATTTCGCCGAAACCAGGCAATTCCTTTTCCAGCACGGCACGCGTCGCTTCCGGTGTCACGTCTCGCGCGGAAATTCCCGTGCCTCCGGTCGTGACCACCATATCGCATTTCAGTTCATCGGCAAATTTTTTCAACGCCGCCGAAATCGCCGCCACCTCGTCCGGCACGATGAGCGATTCAAAGACCGCCGCGCCGCCGAGGAACTCGCGGAGGACGTTTTCAATCTCCGGCCCGCTGCGGTCGGCATAAATCCCAGCCGACGCGCGGTCGCTGATGGTGAGCCGCCCGATTTTCATTCCTTCACCTTTTTTACCACGCGGATGCCTTCAATCCGCATTTTTTTGTCCACGGCTTTGCACATATCGTAAAGCGCCAGCGCGGCCACACTCACGCCGGTCAATGCCTCCATTTCCACGCCCGTTTGCGCGCTGGTTTCGGCGGTGCAAACAATTTCAATCGCCGCGCTCCGCACTTTGAATTGAATCTCAACATGATTCAGTGGCAGCGGATGACAAAGCGGAATCAATTCCGCCGTCCTTTTGACGGCTTGAATGCCGGCGATTTGCGCCACGGTCAAAACGTCGCCTTTCGGCAGCGCATTTTTCTTGAGCGCGCGAATCGTCGCTGGCGCGCAAATCAATCTTCCTTTGGCAACTGCGCGCCGGCGCTGAACCGGCTTGTGGCCGACGTTGACCATGCGCGCCGCGCCCGCTGCGTTGAGATGGGAAAATGTTTTTTTCATCGTATTGTCGTAGGACAGGCGTCGCGCCTGTCTCCATATTTCAAAATCAATTTCATAAAAAAGTTAGAGACAGGCTGGAAGCACTGTCCTACGCCGTGCCAAGCATAGCCGCCACCGGCAAAAAATCCACCCCGGCGAATTGTTCCAGCGGCCCGGTGTTCGGCGGCACGCGAACGAGCGCGTTTGCCGACACGAGGCAGGCCACATTGCCGGAATTCGCCCATGCCAGCGGTTGCAAGCGCGCGGTTGAATCAGGGCTGATTTCCAATTTTGCCGGCCAGAGCGTTTCGCGCGGACACGGCTTGTCATCCAGCTTTTCGGCAAGCTGGCCGCGCAAAAATTTCGGCGGCTCGCCGCCAATGAGTTTCGCCAGCGCGGTCGTGACGAACAAATGAAAACAGACAAAATGCGAGAGCGGATTGCCCGGCAGCCCGAAGGCCGCGCGCGAACCGTCCACACCGAAAATCAAGGGCCGGCCCGGACGCAAATTGACTTGGCTGAAAAAGATTTCGAAGCCGAGCGCTTCCAGCAGCGCGCGGGTGAAATCTTTTTCGCCCACGCTTGCCCCTCCGGAAACGAGCAGCACATCGGCATTTTCAATTTCCGCTTCCCGCTTTCCGCTTTCCACTTTTGCCCTTTCAAAATCTTCCGGTAGATGTTTTTGCGTCACGTCGCACGGAAATTGTTGCAGCAAGCCGCGAATCAAGAACGAATTACTATCTCGGATTTGGCCCGGCTTCGGCGTCTGGTCCGGTGGCACGATTTCGTCGCCGGTCGTGAAGTGAACAATGCGCAGTCGCGGGCTGACGAGCGGGTTTGCATTTCCCGCCGTCGCCAGCAGCGCCAGCGCCCCGGCGTCCAATTTCGCGCCAGCCTGCAACAGCGGCTCGCCCGCCCGCAAATCTTCGCCGCGAAAACTGACGTTCGTCGCCGGCTCGCGGCGCATGATGCGGATTTGATTGCCGCTGCGCTCGACATTTTCCTGCATTACAACGCGCAGGTTTTGGCACGGCAGCGACGCGCCGGTCGCCACGCGCACGGCTTCGCCGGGTTTGAACTGGCGCGGCTTCCAATCGGCGGCGTGAAGCGTGTCCACAACTTGAAAATTTTCCGATTCGTCATTTTGCAAAATCGCGTAGCCGTCGCGCGTCGAGCGGTCGAAGGGCGGCAAATCTTCCGGCGCACAAACCGTCTCGCGCAGGACGCGGCCAAACGCCTCCGCCAGCGGCACGCGCACGGCGGGCAATGGCTGGCAGCGCAATTGGATTTCTGCGAGCGCTTCATCCAGAGATTTTAAGGCAGGGCGGGCAGTCCTCTGCCCGCCGCTGGCGGCAAGTCGAGCTTCGCCCGGCGCGCACGGAGGGACGCGCCCTACCGCAACTTCGGTCGGTAACCCACGTCGCTTCCAAATCGGCACGTCTTGCTTGAGCCGGTCCATGAATTCTGCCAGCAGCGCGATGGCTTCGCCGCGATGCGAAGATGCGACGCCGACATAAATCGCTGTATCGCCGACGGGAATGACGCCGACGCGATGAATGACTTTTGCGGCGAGGCACGAATGCCGCGCAGCAATTTCCTGAAGCAGCCGCCGGATTTCGCGCGCAGCCATTTCGGGATAGGCTTCATATTCGAGCGCGGAAATGGCTTGGCCATTTTCCTCGCCGCGCACAACACCGCGAAATTCCAGCCACGCGCCGTGCGCGGTCTTTGCAGACGGCCACCATTGCGGCGGAGAAATTTTCTCCGCGATCGGCCCGTGCATGAGTTGGATTTCAATTTCCATAGGATAAATTTTCAACCACCGGACACCGGCGGGATCAAAGCAATTTCATCGGCGTTGGTGAATTGAGCATCCGGCGCGGCGTATTCCCAATTGCGCGCGAGGCGGACGTTGGCGCGGTGCGCGGCTAACGCGGGAAATTTTCCCAGCAATTCCCCCCATAGCTGTTCAATGTTCAACGGCGATGATGGCACGAGTTCCACGGCGTCACAGCCGGTGGCGTCTTTGAGTTGGGCGAAAAATAAAATGCGCATGTCTGTTTGGGGTTTCAAGTGGCGGCTTCAATCAACAATTTTCCGCCAACAAAAATCAGCACCCCCGCCAGCACGCGGCTGAAGGTGACGCTGCTCCAGCGCCGCGCGCCGAAATGCGTGCCGAACAAGGCACCGATGACGGCCGGCAGCGTGAGCCAGAGCAGCGGCCCGGCACGCGTGATTTTCTCCCAGCCCGTGCCGGCGAGTCCGGCGAGGGAGTTGAGCACGATGAAACCCGCCGCGATGCCGCCGGTCGTTTTGGGTTTCACCCAGCGGAACAAATACAACAGGGGACTCAAGAAGACGCCGCCGCCAATGCCGGTCAAGCCCGCCAGAAATCCCAGCACCGCGCCGATGAGCAGCGCCAACGGCAAAATAAATTTGTGCAGCACTACGTCGTCGGTCTGCCATCGTGAACGCAGGAGTAAAATCAATCCTGCCGCCGTCAGCACCACGCCAAGAACAATTTTATAGACCTCCGGGCTGATGTGGACCCGGCTGCCCAGCCACGCACACGGCACGGAGACGACCACAAACGACAGCAACACGCGCCAGTCGAAATGTCCCGCCTGCCAGAACCGCCGCCAGGCGACGCCGGCGACCAGGACGTTGGCAATCAACACCGCCGAGCGCGCGGACATGGGTGCGACTCCAACCAATGCGAGCGCGGCGAGATAGCCGGTCGCGCCACCGTGGCCGACGGACGAATAAAAAAATGCCACCGCGAAAACGGCAACCAGCAGAATTGCCCAATTCAATGTTGTCAGCTCGTGCATGATCAATTTGGCTTTTGATTTAATCGTCCGGATAAACGGCGATTGCCGGCAGCGAGCCGGGTTCGCGGAAATTGCGGAGGCTTAAATCAGCAGGCTTAAGCATTTGCGCGTGCGTGTCGTAAAAAAGCCTGTTCATGCGCCCGTTATGACGCGGCGGGTAATGCGTGTCGCTGGCTGACCCGCCCACAAATGGCAGATATGGCGGACGTGGCGGCGCGCTGACGCGCGAATCCGAACAACCCGGCGTGCGGCGGTGATCCAACGCGACGAGCCGTTCGCTTGTCAGAGTCACGAAACTGTCACCCTGGCCTGCTGGGCTGCCGGTGGTATAATTCATCGCGTAGCCACATTGCCACTGTTGCTCAATCGGACATTTGAAAATCGTCACGTTGTTGGTCGTGCCAAGAAACGGCGAGAGCAATCCATTTTTGTTGCCTGCGCCGGGCGCACCGTCGGGGACTTGCGTGGGGTCGTAGGGTGCCCACCAGATTTCGTTGGGGCCGGTTGGCGGCGGGTTGTTGGCGCTGGTGCCGCTCGGCACGGGAGCGGACAGGCCGTAGGGGTCATTCGGCCTGTCGGGGCAGAGCCGCTGCGGACAATTCACGTCATTATTATCGCCGCGATACATGGCGTAGGCGAGTCCAGTTTGCTGCAGGTTATTGAGGCAGATGGTCTGCTGCGCCTTCGCCCTGGCTTTCGCGAGGGCAGGCAACAGCAGCGCCGCCAGAATGGCAATGACGGCGATGACAACCAACAATTCAATGAGTGTGAATCCCTGTCCTCTCACGCGCCCGAATGAAACACAAATCGTTATATTTTGTCAAATATAACGAATCAGTTCGCGCCGGGAGTGGGCCGGAGAAGCCGGGTCACGATTCAAGCAGCGACAGGATTTTTTTTGAAGTTGCCCGCGTCGCCGCGGAAGCCTTTGTTTCCAGTTGCCGGTAAAGAGCCAGTATTTGCCTGCCGGTTTCCGTCAATTCCGCGCCGCCGCCGCCTTCGCCGCCGTGCGTGGCGAGGATGAGCGGCTTCTTGAAACACCTGTTCATCGTCTGGATCAGCGACCACGCGCGCATATACGACATTTTCATGCGCGACGCGGCTTTGCCGATTGACCCGGTTTCCGCAATGAGTTCCAGCAAATCCGCCTTGCCCGGGCCGAAGGCGATTTCCTTCTCGCAGACGATTCGAAAACGCGGATGCACGGCAGGGAACCTGGCCGGATTGGTTTTTCTTTTCATAATGAAGCTGCCGTCATTTCCATGATTCGCGCGGGCGCCTGATTGGCTCGCAGGAGCCGCGCCATCGTGCGCATGGCGGGATCAATGTGGTTGAAGAATGTTTTGTAGGCTGGGCAGAGATAATTCAGGCCGTCCTCGCCGTCCGGCGTTTTGATGAAGCGATGCTTGGGGCACTCGCCGTTGCAGGCGAAACGGACTTCGCAATCGCGGCAGAATTTCGGGAGCGAATTCAGCTTGTCGTTGCCGAATTTAACCTGCTGCGGGGAATTTACCATCTCGCCGAGGCTTTGGTTCATCACGTTGCCGAGCTTGTGACGCGGATAAACGTAATGGTCGCAACTGTAGAGGTCGCCGTTGTGTTCGATGGCCAGCGCCGCGCCGCACTTCTCGGCGAAGACGCAAAGAGAAGAGCCAAGCCCCATCCAGTTGCCGAGCGCCACGTCGAACAATTGCACAAATGTCCTCCCGACATCGTGACGCACCCATTCGTCAAAAATCGCGCAGAGAAAGTTTCCGTATTGCTCCGCTTCGACACTCCAAGGGGTGACAAGTGACAAGTGACGAGTGACGGGAAGGGTTTTCTTGCCACTTGTCACCTGACTCGTGTCACTTGCTTCAAGCAGCGGCGGTTCGGCAAAATCATAGCCCAGCGCCTTTAAATCTTCCGGCGCGGCGCGCTCGACCAGCGGGATGAACTGCAAAAACTGGCTGCCAATGCTTTTGAGAAAACGGTAAACCTCCAGCGGATGCTGCGAATTGGCGCGGTTGACGACCGTGAGCGTGTTGAACTCCACGCCGTTCTTCTTGAGCAATTCCAATCCGCGCATGACCGCGCCGAAAGTCGGCTGTTGCCGTTTGTCCACGCGATATTTGTCGTGCAGTTCCGCCGGTCCGTCCACAGAGAGACCGACGAGAAATTTGTTTGCCGCAAGAAATTCACACCACTCATCGTCGAGCAGCGTGCCATTCGTCTGGATGGCGTTGGAAATGGTTTTGCCACGGCTGTGTTTTTTTTGCAGCCCGACGGCCTTGCGGAAAAATTCCACGCCGAGCAGCGTCGGCTCGCCGCCCTGCCAGGCGAAATGGATTTCCGGCGCCGGCTGGCCGCGCATATCATCATCCTCTTGGGCGGGCGGTTCTTCAGAGTCAGTTTTACGCGGCTGGTTGTGGATGTATTGCCGGATATATTCCTCCAGGACCGCGTCGCTCATCCGCCACTGGTTTTCGCCGGGATACAATTTTTCCTTTTCGAGATAGAAACAGTATTTGCAGTCGAGGTTGCAGATCGGGCCGACGGGTTTCGTCAACACATGAAAATTGCGCACACTGGCCGGACTGCCGTTCATCAGCGAAAATATTGCAAGCGTTGCGGCTTGGCGCAATTTTTCTTTTGCGAACCGAAACCTCTGGTAGCCTTTTCCCGTCCATTTCCGTATGAGCCAGGTCACGCGCAGAAAATTCATCGGCCAGGCCGCCGTCGGCGCGGCGGCGGCGTTCACCTTCCCCAATATTTTGCGCGCGCAAAAATTGCCGCCGGCGCGCAAACCGAACGTGCTGTTCCTCATGTCGGACGACATGCGCGTGGAACTTGGCTGCTACGGCAGCATGTTTCACGCGAAGACGCCGAATCTCGACGCGCTCGCCAAATCCGGCGTCCGTTTCGACCGGAATTACTGCCAGTTTCCACTCTGCAATCCGTCGCGCGCGTCGCTGCTCACCGGGCGCAATCCGACCCGGACGAGAGTTCTCGGAAATCGCACGGATTTTCGCGTGGCGCATCCCGACTGGACGGCGCTGCCGCAGTTGTTCAGCCAGAACGGTTACGTTTCCATCCGCTCCGGGAAGATTTATCACGGCGGCATTGACGACGCCAAATCTTGGAACGCCACCAGCGACCGGGGTGGCCCCACCGATGACGGCAGCGGCCCGGCGGTCGGGCACAACATGGAAATTCCGCGCGCGCAGATTCCGCAGCCGGATGGCGTGTTGCCGCCGCTGCCCGCCGATACTGGCCGCGCGGCGTATTCCGACCGCATCGTTGTCCTTGACGGCAATGGCGAGGGGCACGGCGATTACCACACCGCCGACCGCACGATTGAAAATTTGCAGAAATACAAGGACCAGCCGTTTTTCATCGCGTGCGGCTTTGTGAAGCCGCACAGTCCGCCGACCGCACCGCAGCGTTTTTTTGATTTGTATGACGTGGACAAGATCAAGCTGACATCGGATTTCGCCGCGTGGCCGACCGTGCCGCCGGGTTTTCCGAGCGCGGCCATCCGCAAACGCAACGCCGATTTGTTCATCGGGCGCGGCGCGAGCGAGGCCGAAGCGAAGGAGGTCATCCGCGCCTACATCGCCTCGATTTCGTGGGTGGATTGGAACATTGGCCGCGTCATCGCCGAACTGGACCGGCTCGGCCTGCGCGACAACACCATCATCGTTTTCGCCGTTGACCACGGTTATCAGCTCGGTGAAAAGGGCAAGTGGTCCAAGGCCGGTTCGCTGTTTGAGATGGGCACGCGCGTGCCGATGATTATTTCCGCTCCCGGCGCGAAGGGCAACGGGCGGAGCTGCACGCGCATTGTCGAGTCGCTGGACATTTATCCGACGCTGGTTGAATTGTGCGGCTTGCCGAAGCAAAACGAAATTGAAGGCGAGAGCCTCGTGCCGCTGCTGAACAAACCGTCGGCCAAGTGGGACAAGCCGGGCTACAGCATTTGGAGCGAGGATGGCAAAACGATTCACGGCACCGCCGTGCGCACCGAACAATGGCGCTACGCCGAGTTCGGCAAGAACGGCATCAACGGGGCGATGTTGTTTGACCCGCACGCCGATCCGCTCGAAATGAAAAATCTGGCGGACGATGAAAAACACAAACCTGTCGTAGCTGAACTTTCAGCGCTGACGCGGAAATACGCGGCCACCCTCGACGCCACCTGATTTTTGCTGCCGGACATCGGGTGCGTTGGTGTTGCAGTTTGTGCTATCAATGCTCGTTTCTGTTGATGATTTGCACGCCGCGCGAATCCGTTTTGCTATGGTATTTTTCCGCTTGTGGCGGTATGCTTTCCGGCAGTGCATCACCGAATATTTCCAATGCCGGTGAATCGTCTCATTTTCGCCGTGGTTGCGGTGGGGCTGTTTTTGCGCGCGGTTCCCGAAGCGGTTGCGGCGGTGCCGGCGGATTACCTCGTGGATGTCTGGGACACGGAGAATGGCCTGCCCGGCAGCACGGTCACGGCCATTGCTCAAACTCCCGACGGCTATCTGTGGGTGGGCACTTATGCCGGACTGGCGCGCTTCGACGGCGTGCGCTTTGTCACCTTCGATCCGGTCAACACGCCGGAATTAAGCCAGGCACGCGTCCAGGGACTTTTCCTTGATGAGAACGGCACGCTTTGGATCAGCACATTTCGCGGCGGGCTGACATCGTATCGCAACGGCGTGTTCCGTAACGAATGGCCCGACCAGGCCGCTTTCGATTTGCATACCGCGCTCGCGATCTCGTCATCCAATCGGGTCACCTTTGTCACGCAATTCGGCGATGTGCAGCAGCGCGATCCGATGAGCGCCAACACCAACTGGCTTGTGGTGGCGCCGCCGGCGGGTTTGCGTCCGATCTTTCAATGCGCCGACCGTGAGGGCCGGCTGTGGTTTTTGACGCGCGACGGACACATCCTTCAATTCGCCGGCGGCGGATTCAAGGAACTGCCGGCTGATGGCGGTCTGGCCGGCAGCCATGTCTATACGCTGGTGGCCGACGCGCGCGGCCGGGTCTGGGCGGGGGCGGAAAATGAAATCGCCTGCTGGAACGGCAGGCAGTTTGACGCGATGACGCCCACGAATGGCGGGGCGGAAATCCGGCCCTTGCAACTGTATCCCACAAAGGCGGGCCAGATGTGGGTGCTGGACGGCGACCGTTTCCGCAAAATGGCGGGGCGCGAATGGGTGACGGAGGTTGCCGGGTGGCGCGGCCTGCTGGGGCCGGCCTCGAGCCGCGCGACGGGCGCGCATGAGGACCGCGACGGCGGCCTGTGGTTCAACCATTATGGCAACGGGCTGTTTCACATAACGCCGGACGGGCAATATCAGCGGCTCACAACCCAGAACGACCTGCCCGGCGACCGAGTTGGCGCGTGGTTTCAAGGCAATGATGGCGGCATCTGGGTTGGCATGGATTATGGCGGATTGGCGCGCCTGCGCGAACGGCGCTTCAACGTCATCGGCGTGGCCGAAGGCTTGCCGGCCCGAACGGCGTTGTCGGTCTGCGAGGACGGTGATGGCGCGGTCTGGATTGGCACCAGCGGCGGCGGGTTGTGCCGCTGGAGCAACGGGAAAATCACCCGCTTTCCGGTTGGCGCCAGCGCGTCGGTGAATTTTGTTTTTTCAGTTTTTCCGCGCGCCGGCGGCGGCGCCTGGTTGAGCGCGGCGGAAGGCGAGGATTTGTATCAGTTCCGCGACGGCCAGGTGCAGCGCGCGTCGTGGGACGTGCATGGCATCAAATCCATTTTGACCGACCACGAGGGCCGGGTGTGGATGGGAACAAAGAATGGCATCGCGTTGTGGGCGGGAAACGAGCAGCGGATATTGGGCACGAACGACAGCGCCGCGCCGGCGGCGGTGCGGGCTTTGGCGGAAACGCCGGATGGGACCGTCTGGGCGGGCGCGGACGACGGAACCTTGTATCGTTGCGAAACGAACCAGCTCGATCCGTTTCTTCCCAGGGACGCGCTGGCGGAACAGCCGATTTATTCCCTCTACGCGGATTCGCGAGGCGTCATCTGGGCGGGAACGTTTCGCGGTGGCCTGCTTCGATTTGAGAAAGGAGTATTCAGGCGGATCACGGCCAAACAAGGTTTGCCGGTGGACATCATCAGCCAGATTCTGGAGGACGATGAAGGGCGGCTGTGGCTCGGCACCCACCAGGGCATCTACTGCGTTTCCCGATCGGCGCTGAACGCCTGTGCCGAAGGCCGGATCAACATGGTGAATTGCGTGACTTACGGAAGGCGCGACGGTCTGCCGTCGCTGGAATGTTCCGACGGCTATCAGCCGGCGTGCTGGCGCGGCGCGAACGGGCAACTCTGGTTCACGACCACCCGCGGCGTGGTCAGCGTCAATCCGGATGCCCTGAATCCCAAGCCGCCGCCGCCGCCGGTCCTCATCGAGGAAATGCGCGTGGACGGCGAACCGGTCGCGGTCCACGGCGAAAAAATCATCGTGCCGCCGGGGCACAAGCAGTTCGATTTCGGCTTCACCGCGTTGAATTTTGACGCGGGTGAAAAGACTCGGTTCCGTTACCGGATTGACGGACTGGACGCGGACTGGGTGGATGCCGGAACGCGGCGCACGGCGCACTACGGGCTGCTGCCTCCGAGCCATTACCGTTTTCGCGTGATGAGCTGTAGCAACGGGGGCCTATGGAACGGGATCAATGCCGTGATTGACTTCGCCGTCCGGCCGCATTTTTATCAGACAGCCTGGTTTTTGATTCTGGCCGCCGCCGGCGCCCTCGGCGGCGTGGTGTTTGCCGCGCGCAAAATCGTCACGGCCAAATACCGCCGGCAACTCGCGCGGTTGCAGCAGCAGCACGCCGTAGAACGCGACCGCGCCCGCATTGCCAAGGACATCCATGACGATGTTGGCGCCGGCCTGACGCAAATCACCCTGCTGACCGAACTGGCCCGGCGCGAGCCGGAACGGGTCGGCAAACATCTTGACCGCATCGCCGGCTCGGCGCGGCAACTGACGCGGGCAATGGACGAAATCGTCTGGGCGGTGGACCCGCAGCACGACACGCTCGACGGCTTGATGGATTACATTTCCGCCTACGCCGAGGATTATCTCCGCACGGCGGGAATCCGCTGCCGCATGGACTTGCCGGTGACGCTGCCGGCGGCGCGCGTGGAGGCCGAGTTGCGTTATAATCTGTTTCTCGCGTTGAAGGAGACGCTGAACAACGTGGTCAAGCACGCCCAAGCCACCGGGGTCTGGCTGCGCCTGCGCATCGAACCAAACACTTTCACACTGATCGTTGAGGACAACGGCCGGGGCATTCCCGTCGCCGGCGGCAGTGGCGCGGCCGGCATTCGCGCGGACCGCATCGCCGCCGGTTCCGGCCTGGCCAACCTGGAGAAACGTCTGGCGGCTGTAGCCGGCCGATGCGAAATCCACAGCCAGCCCGGCCACGGCACGCGGGTGGAAATGACTGTGGCTCTCAACCAATCGGCGGCATCGCCAGTTATGGCGATTGGCCGGGGCGATGAAGTGGATTAGATTCACCCAATGAAACCAGCGATCACCAGTGACGCCTTCGGCGGAAACAGAGGCGTGGATTCCAGGCCTGAAAGATTTTGCGCGTTGATATGAGAATTTCCGTTTCGATTGTCGAAGATGACGCGCAGGTGCGGGCGAGTCTGGCCAGATTAATTGACAGTTCATCCGGCTGCCATTGCGTGAGCCGTCATGGCAGCGCGGAAAACGCCTTGCAGGAAATTCCCAGCATCAAACCCGACGTGGCGCTTATGGACATCAACCTGCCCGGCATCAACGGCGTCGAATGTGTGCGATTGCTCAAGCCGCAACTCCCGGCGACGCAGATCATCATGTTGACGGTGTATCAGAACACGGAACACATCTTCGATGCGCTCGCGGCGGGCGCCACCGGTTATCTGCTCAAGCAGACGCCGCCGGATGAATTGCTTGCGGCCATCCTCGAGGTTCACGCCGGCGGCTCGCCCATGAGCAGCCACATTGCGCGCAAAATTGTGCAATCCTTCCAACGGGTTGTGACGCCGTCGCCCGAGGCGCAAGCCCTTACGCCGCGCGAGGCCCAGGTGCTGGACTTGCTGGCGAAAGGGTTTCTCTACAAGGAAATTGCCGAGACGACGAAAACGACCTATGCCACCGTTCACACCCACATCCGCCACATTTACGAAAAACTCCACGTGCGGTCGCGGACGGAGGCCGTGGCCAGACACCTCGGCCAGACGCGGTCACGGCGTGAGACGGAGGCCCCGGATTGATTGGCCTGTTTTATGCCCGCAGTCCATGTCACCAGAATTGGCGATGGCAAAAATTCAAGGGTGTTGTATCTTAGCCACACGAAACCCATGAATGAAACCGCCAGATTGCGGAACCTGTTGCAGTCCGTGGAATGAATTTTAATGTTGACACCACTGAAACTTGCGCAATACTCGCGCTAACCAAACAAACACCACATCAAACAAACACCACATGAAAAAAACACTCAAATCCTCCCCAAAAGCCTTCACCCTCATTGAACTCCTCGTGGTGATCGCCATCATCGCCATCCTCGCAGCCCTGCTGTTGCCGGCGCTGGCCAAGGCCAAGAGGGCCGCGCGGCGTTCACAGTGCATCAACAATCTCAAACAAGTCGGCCTGTCCTTCAAAGTATGGGAAGGCGACCACGGCGACAAATATCCCACAGCCGTCAGCACGGCCAAATGGGGCGCGATGGAGAATGTTTTCACCCAACTCGGCGGAGGCGCTCCGATCGGATATGGGGTGACCAACGTCTTTTGTGTCATGTCCAACGAGTTGAGCACGCCCAAAAACTTGTATTGCCCTTCTGACATCTCCTCTACTGCGTTGGCCAATGACCCGGCTGGGGCGGCAACGGGCCCCTTGTGCGGTGTGGCAACGAACTGGGGCGGTTTCGGCCCCGGCAATCTTAGTTATTTTGTGGAGGGGAACGCATCGGATAAATATCCGAAAATGATGCTCGTCGGGGACCGCAATATAGGAAGCAAGGATCAGAACAACGCGCTCATCACCGCGGCGGGTTTCGGAGTGGTGCCGGCCGGNNTCAAAACCGGTTTTGCAAACAATGGGTGGGGGTGGACGGATGCTGATATACACCAGGACGCCGGCAATCTCGGCATGGCCGATGGCAGCGCCCAGCAAGCGTCCCTTCGGGGTCTGGCGAATGCCCTCAATGATGCCGTCAACGCCAGGGGGTCCATGGGGAATCAATATAAGAATACAATTTTAAACATGCCGTGACCCAAATGCCCCGTCTCAACCTCAATTATTTTGCCGCTTTAGAATTAAACAAACAAACCTGAAGCCTATGAACCCGAAAATATCAACCGCTAAAAACCTGCCTGGTGCCAGGCTGTGGCGATCGTGCCTCCAGTTGCTGGTTGCGCTCGCAATCCTCGGCTGGGGTTCGATGGCGCGCGCCATACAGTCCGACACCTGGGTGGGTGGCGGAGCCGACAACAATTGGACCACTACCAATAACTGGAACGTCGGCGGCAGTCTGGCTGTGGGGATGACGACCAATGGCGACGCTTTGACTTTCGGAGTCAGCACCACGATGAATCCGAACAACAATTTCCAAAGCATCGGCATTACGAACATCGGCATTGGTTCGATCACTTTAAACGCCAGCGGGTATGCCATTGGTGGCAACGCCATACAGATCACCAACGGCATCACGGACAACGTCGGCTCGAACACCCTCAGCATTCCGCTCATACTCGGCGCGTCGCAAACCTTCCAGAATAATTCCGGGTCGGGGTATACAAATACTGAAAGCGGAACCATCAACCTCCGCACAAACACCTTGACGATTGGCGGCGGCGCACCTCTTTTTCTCACCGGCGTCATCAGCAGCACCAACGGCGGCCAGTTGATAGTCAACAACTACGTCAATGCAAGGCTGGGGGCGGCCAACGGATTCGGCACAAACTTGACGTCGGTGTCAACGAGTCTCATACCATATTCCACGAACATCGTGGGAGGTGTCACGAACTACGTATATTTTCTATATTCAACGAACAGCACGTATTATACGAACTTGTATGTGCTGATTACAAACGGGGTTTCCACCAACTATTTCTACACCTACATAACCAATAATGTGATATCGTCCAATTTCGTTGCTTCGCTGGCGACCAACAGCATCGTCAAGGTTCAGGACGCGGTGACGGTCCAGGGGGGCGGCGTCCTCCAGTTGAATAATGGCGGCGCCCTGCCCAGCGGCGCCAGCGTAGGAAACTTCAAGCTGGATGGCACGCTGGATTTGAACGGACAAAGCCCGACCATCAACGGGCTTGAGGATTCGGGATCGGGTGGCGGACTGGTGGACAACCTGGCGGGCACCGGCATCTATACTTTGACCGTGGGCAATGGAAACTCAAACGGCGTCTTTAAGGGAGTGATTCAGAATACCTCCGGCTCGGTGGGGCTGACCAAGACAGGTTATGGCACGGAGACGCTTACGACCGTCAACCAATACGGCGGCCCGACCATCATCAATCAGGGAACGCTTGTGGTGTTGAGTGGCGCCACGCTTGGCGCGCTTTCGACGACATTGACCATCGGATCCGGCGCGGTGCTGGATGTGTCGGGATTGGGTGCGCAGGGGTATTTGCCGTATGGCCCCCTCACCGTGGCTGCCGGCACACCCACGAAGCCATTCACCAACTTTTTGGGCAGTTTTACCGGTAACCCCACTGTGACCCCAGCCTATGACCCCTCTTATGGCACGAATTTTGTAGTGATATTAGGCACGAACAATTTTCTCACTTATGTGACCAATGTTGTGGCGGGCGTCTCCACCAACGTTTTTATCACGACCAATTTTGTGTCGCTTGCCTATTCGACCAACAGCATCGTCAGCATCATCAATGCTGACGTCAATGGCAACTTTACCGTGAATGGCGGCGGTGCGATCTCGCCGATAACTTCCATCAGTCCCGGGATTGCCACCTGGACCATCCACGGCAATTTGACCATGGACGAGAGCTATAACTTAATCGGGAACCGGGTGAACTTTTTGTTGAACGACACCACGGCCCCGGGCGGCGGGACCAATGATTTGATTGCCGTCAGTGGCGGGCTCTCCATCGGCAACGAGCTTGATTGCGTGATAACCCCGCTGACCGGCACCCTGGCCTCCGGCACATACACCTTGATTACCAGCAGCGGTTACACCAACAACAGCCCCAATTTCTATTCCGGCAGAGCCCCCGCGAACCTTGTGCTGGTTGAGGCGCGCGGACTCCAAAACGACACGATTTCCGTTTCAGGAAACAACATCGTATTGAACTCCGCCGGCGGCACGGCAACCCCCGGTTCGATCGTTTGGACGGGCACCCCCGCACGCAACAATTGGGACGTCCATTTGACGCAGAACTGGAGTCTCGGCGGCACACCTGACTACTTCTACCCACTGGACAACGTGACCTTCGATGACAGCGGTGTTGCAACAGTGGTTTTGCCCGTCGTGGTGGCGCCTGGTTCGGTGAACTTTAACAACCTCAAGACGAACTACACGTTCGCTGCCAACGCAAGCACATTTATCACCGGGCCGGGCGGCATTACTTTGAATTGCCGCGACCAGAACACGACGGTGACGCTTAACAATCCCAACTCGTTTACCGGTCCTGTCACCATAAACAACGGCACGCTTATACTGGGCAACTACGGCGGCTATGGCGCCGTGCTGCTCTATAATGGGGTCGCACCCGGACAGCTTGTCTTTGGCAGCGGTAATGGCATTTTTATGGAGAATTGGAATATAGCCAGCGCCTCGCAGTCAGAGGGCTTTGGCGGGTTTACCCTTAACCCTGGGGCCAATGCCCAGCTTGCAACTTTTAGTTCCAGAGGGAGCAGTGAAACTGTTGTGCTCACTTTCGGTGGCAACATCAACCGCAGTGTCGGCAGCTCGCTTTACGTTCCTATGACGGCAAACCCTTCTTGGATTAGGGTCGGCTCGGTGAGTGGCATCTATTTTACCAACACCATTCCTTGGTCAAACGGACTCCTCGGCGGCGGTTGGCTTCATACTGGCAGCGATTGGTTCGCAGCAATCACCAACTACTCGACTGTCCCCCCCGCCAGTTTCTACAACTTCACTAATTATGTAAACAATGGTGCCCTGGCAACCTGGGTGGCAACCAACAACATGAGCGTAAGTAACAGCAGTTTTGCTCTCACCGCCTCGGCGACAATCAATACGTTGAAGCTTCACGGTCCGGCAACTGTGACAATCACTTCCGGCATGATCTTGACCAACCAAACCGGCGGCCTGTTGGTGTCCAGCGCTGGCGCCGGGCCAAGCACGATTACGGGTGGCACACTTAAGGGCGCGGCGGGCGCGGACTTGATTGTCCTCCAAAACTACACACCCAGCCCGCTCTACA
>PLZL01000020.1 GCA_003152145.1 Limisphaerales bacterium | reverse complement strand
TGCAATTGTCGCTGTTTGTCGGTGAGGAGCTTGAGGCGCCAGACGTAGATTGCCAGGAGGGCGGCGATGAAGGCGGCAACGGCAAGGGAAATGAACCACGTGGTCTGGTAGAAGTGAGGGAGCAGTTCGACATCAACGGATGCCGAGGCGGCGCTCCAGACGCCGTCCTCATTGCATGCTTGGACGAGGAAACGATATTGTCCGGGTTTGAGGTTGGTGTAGAAAGCGGAGCGGCGCGTGCCGGCGTCCACCCATTCTTTATTGTAACCCTGGAGCATGTAGCGGTAGTGAATTCGCTGGGGGGCGATGTAGCTCAGGCCGGCGTATTGGAATTCCAAGTCGCCCTTGCCGGGACGGGCGGTTTTCTCGCCGGGCTTGAGTTCCGTTCCGTCGGCGCGGGTGCTCTGGATGTAAATGCGCGGAGCAATGGCCTGGGTTTTGACGCGGTCGGGATCAATCATGACGACGCCTTGGGCCGTGGGGAACCAGATGCGGCCGTCGAGGGTCCTGCAGCCGGTTTCTTTTTGCCGGAACCGGTCCGAACTCTTGACGCCGTCAAGTCCGGTGAAATCGGTGCAGGTGACACGATCGGTCTTGCCGTTGGCGAAATCATCGAAGCTCCGGGTGTCGAGGCTGAAAAAACCGCGGCTGGAATCCACCCAGAGACGGCCGTGATTGTCGGGTATGGCGGAGTAAATGATGTTGTCGAACAAGCCGTGGTCGCGATTGACGGTGGTGACTTTTCCGTCCTTGATTCGGGCGATGCCTTTGTCCAGGCCGGCCCAGACAACGCCCTCGTTGTCTTCGCCGACCCATACGGTGCGGCCGTCGGGCAGGCCATCCTGGACGGACCATAATTTGAAGACGCCATCCTTGATGCGGCAAATGCCGGCAGTGGTGGCCAGCCAGAGGGAGCCGTCGCGGCCGGGGGCAATGTTGAAAATCCAGCCCAGTTCCGGGCTCTGACCGCCGGCGAATGGGAAGGGGGAAAAGTAGTTTGTGCCAACGCGGAAAAGGTTTGTTCTGATGCCGACGACCACGCCGTTGTCATCTTCGCCAAAAGCGGAGGGCCAGTCTTCGTTGGTGTAGCGAGCGAGCACGTTGGTGCCGCGGAAAATCTCGATGTCCTTGTAACCGTTGATGAGGTAGATGTCTCCGTTTTTTGCCTCGAAGACTCTGTTGACGTATTCATTGGTCAGTCCCAGGAGCGTGGTCGAACTGTTGCCTTTGCCGTCGAAGTAGGTAAAGCCGTGGCCGGTGGCCAGCCAAAGGCCGCCGTTGCGGGAGGCGGAGACGTCCGCGATGATCCCGGCGGGAACTCCTTCGGTTTTGGTAAAGGTCGGGATTTTAAAGTCGGTGAACTCGCTGAGACCGTCCCGGGTGCCAATCCAGAGGTTACCCTCCTGATCTTCGGCCAGCGCGGAGACGTTGTCGTCAGCCAGGCCGTCCTGCCTGCGAAACGATGTGGTCGTGCCGTTCTGGTATTTGAACAGTCCCGCGCCGGTGGTTCCCATCCAGAGTGTGCCTTCGCGATCCACCAGGAGGGCGCAGATGGGATGCCACAGGAAGGGGAAGTCTTTCCTCAAAAAGTTTGAATCGTAGCAGAGCGGCCCCCAATCGGTGCCAATCCAGATTTGTCCGTCTTTGTCCTCGGCCAGGGCGCGGATTTCCTGGTCATCAAAGGCGTGGTCGGGGAACCGGGTGAGAACTCCGTTTTCCCACCAGAAAAGGCCGCGATGGGCGGTGCCGATCCAGACCCGGCCCTTGGAATCTTGCATGAGCGCGGTGGTGTCGTAGTCGCCGATGGTTTGAAAGAGATGCTCCTTGGACAGTCTGGCCGGTTGAGTCTCCGCCCCCAGCCACAACGCATGGTCGCGAGTTTCCAAGATGGCATGAAGGTCAAGGTTGACGCCGCCCCATGCCTCCCGGCCTTGGTTGGTAATGTTTTGTCCGTCGCAGTAAGCGAAGGCGCCATGCTCCATGCCAATCCAAAGGCCGCCGTCCCGGGAACTGGAGAGGCTGGTGACGATTTGGCTTTGCAGGTGGCTTAGGCCGCGCGATTTGAATTCGATGCCGTCGAACGAGACCAGGCCCTCGGCAGTTCCAAGCCAGAGGTAGCCGTCCGCGGTTTGAGCGATGGCGTTGACGCCGTCGGCCGGGAGGCCGTTCTGGCGCGTCCACGTCCTGCAATTGTATTGGAAGATGGTTCTTTCCGGATCAAGCGCCAGGCAGTGGGACGCGGCGAGGCACAAAACGAGAGCGCCCCAGAGGAATGGGGATCGGGACCGGGACAGATGCGTATTTGCGCTCACAGCGTCAAGTTCTCCAAATCGTCGAAGGATTTCGAAAGTTGATTTGTGTCTGCGGCGGACGCGGCAAGGCAGTGGATCGCCGCCAGGCACATCGCGCACGCGCGTGCCGTTAGTCGGTTGGCCTTGGGCGTGGTCATTGGCTTTGATTGACCGTCACGCATTGTTTCAGAAGAATGCTGGTGTCAGTTTCATTATCGAGCATTGCGCGCACTTTGCGGGCGAGGATCCCCGGTGTGTATGGTTTCGACAAAAACGCGATGCCCGGCTCCAGCACGCCATGTTTGGCAATGGCATCATCCGTGTAGCCTGAAGTGAACAGGACTTTGAGATCGGGATCAGTTGTTTTCAGCCAGTCCGCCATCACTTTGCCGCCCATCCGCGGCATGATGACATCGGTGACCACCAAACGAATCGGTGATCCTTTATGTTCGCGGACCATCTGCAACGCATCCTGACCGTTGTTCGCCCGCAACACATGGTAGCCGAGAGTCTCCAACACTTTCCAAGCCAGGTGGCGCACCGAAGGCTCGTCTTCCACAATCAACAAGGTTTCCGTCCCGCGTGGCAACGGCCCGGTCTGGTCCGCTCCGGCCGCAACTTCCACCGGCTTGTCAACCCGCGGAAAATAAATCTTGAAGGTCGTGCCTTTGCCAACCTCGCTGACAACGTCAATGTGGCCGCCGGATTGTTGGACGATGGTCTGGCAGGTCGCCAGGCCCAATCCGGTGCCTTTGCCCGCGGGCTTCGTTGTGAAAAGCGCCTCAAACAGGCGCGCTTTGACTTCCTTGGTCATGCCGGTTCCCGTGTCGCTGACGGTGAGCATCACGTAGTCGCCCGGAATGATGCCCGTGTGTGTGCGCGTGTAGTTTTCATCGAGCGTGACATTATCGGTGGCGATGGTGAGTTTGCCGCCGTTGGGCATGGCATCGCGGGCATTGACCGCCAGATTCATCAGCACCTGCCCGATGTAGCCGGTGTCGGCCTTGATGCGTCCGATTTCTTTTCCGGGAACAACCATCATTTCAATGTTCTCGCCAATGAGCCGCCGCAGCATTTTGTCCAGGTTTTTCACCGTGTCATTGAGGTCGAGCACGACAAGTTGCACCTTCTTTTTGCGGCTGAAGACGAGCAGTTGCTGCGTCAACCCGGTGGCACGCACCGCCGCGTGCCGGATCTCCTCGACGTATTTTCGCAGCGGACTGTCCGGTTCAAGGTCTTCCGCGATCAAATCGCCGTAGCCGATGATGACGCCCAGTATGTTGTTGAAATCATGCGCCACGCCGCCAGCCAACTGGCCGATGGCCTCCATCTTTTGCGCCTGGCGGAATTGCGCCTCCAATTTCCGGCGTTCGGTGATGTCGCGCACGATCGCCACCGTATACTCACGGTCGAGTGTGACGGATGACAGGCTCACCTCCACCGGATACGTCATGCCATCCTTGCGCCGGCGCAGGGTTTCCAGCGTGGCATGGCCCGCTCTTTTTATCTGCGCGTTGGTGGCGTCGAACAAGGCACGATTGACCTCCGGCATCAAATCGAACACCGTCAACGACAACAGCTCGTCGCGGGTGTAACCCAGTGCCCGGCACCCGCTCTCGTTCGCGTCCAGAAAACGCCCCGTTGCCGAATCCACGACCTCGATGGCATCATTGGAGCGTTCAATCAGCAAGCGGAACAGTTTCAACTTTTCCTCCGCCTGCTTGCGCTCGGTGATGTCCTCTGAGATGCCCAGGAGGTAGAGTAATTGCCCGGCTTTGTCGAAGATCGGGATTTTCTTGGTGTGCAGGATGCGCTCTCCCTTGTCGCGGGTTTGCACCTTGTCTTCCGGAATGTCCACAACCTCCTGCCCGCGCAGCACCTTCCGGTCCTGCTCCGTAAAGTGGTCGGCCATTTCTTTCGGAACAAAATCGTAATCGTTCTTCCCGGCCAGCTCCGCCAGTGAATATCCCAGCAGCTCTTGTCCCGCCTTGTTGAATTTCATGAACCGAAGCTCCTTCGCGTCCTTGACGAAAATCATGTGCGGAATGTTTTCGATGACGGTGTTCAGGAACGCCTCGCTGTCGCGCACCGCCGCTTCCGCCTGTTTGCGCTCGGTGATGTCAATCCCCGTCCCGGCCAGACACGGCTGGCCGTCCACGATGACGGTTCCGCCGGTGAAATAAAACGGCAGTTGCTCGCCCTGCTTCGTCAAGAGGTTCGCCTCGACCTTGCTACGGCCTGTCTTGAACACCTGCAAGATTTGCTCCGCGACAAGTCCTTTGTGCTCGGCGGGAACGATGTCCAACGGGTGCATCCGGGCGATTTCCTCGCCGGAGTAGCCGGAGACGGTCTCGAGCTGACGGTTCCAGCGCAGGAACCGGCCTTTCTCCGTGATCAGGTAGAACAGGCCCGGGATGTTGTTGAGGATCGCCTCGCTCAAGTCATGCTCTTGGGTCAACCGCTCCTCCGCCTGTTTGCGCTCGGTGAAGTCCGTGATCGAGCCAATCCATCGGGTGGGTTTTCCATCCGGCGTCCGGGCGACCGCGCCCCGCGCCGACCACCACCGATAGACTCCGTCTTTTCGCCGAACACGATACTCGACGGCATAGGGCACGCGTCCGTCCAAGTGAGCCTGAATCGCAGCCATCGTGCGCTCCAGGTCCTCTGGATGCACGGACGCAGCAAAACTTTTCATCGTCCGCGGAAACTCCCCCGGCTCATAGCCGAGCAGGTCGTCTATCTTGCCCAGCCACTCCACGCTTTGCTTCAGGTCCCATTCATAGATCACGTCGTTTGCGGTTTCGGCGGCAATGCGAAACCGTTCCTCGCTCGAGCGCAACGCCCCCTCCGCCCGCTTGCGCTCGGTGATGTCGAACAGGATTCCCTGAGTGCCGCTGACCTTTCCTCCAGGATTAATGACGGGGAATTTTATGGCATGCACGAACTGCTTCTGGCCATCGGCAGTCGCATACTCTTCAACCAGCTCGATGGGTTTGCCGGTTCGCATGATCAGGTGATGGTGATCCTCGCCGTGAGCGGCATATTTGACGGCCCGCCCCGTTGCGTCCTGTTGCGCCGCTTCGCTGCCGGCCACTTCCTGGGCAGTTTTGCCCAGAAACTTCTCCGCCTTCATGCCTTTGAGCCGGCAGAACCAGGGGCTGACAAACATATAGCGGCCTTCAGGGTCTTTGCGAAAAATTCCGGCGGGCAGTTGATCCACAAGTGAATGATAAAACGCCTGCGATTCCCGCAACGCCCTCTCCATCTGCTTGCGCTCCGTGATGTCGCGCGCCACTTTCGACACCCCGACGACCTTGCCGGTGGCATCCTTGATTGGTGATACCGTGACCGAGATATCAATCAACCGTCCGTCCTTGGTTTGTCGCAGCGTCTCAAAGTGCTCCACACTTTCGCCACAATTGATCTTCTCCAAAATGTGATTCTCCTCGTCCGGCCGGTCGGCTGGAATCAGCCGCATGATTGAGTTGCCCACCATTTCATCGGCGGAAAATCCAAAAATCTTTTCCGCGCCTTTATTCCAACTGGTGATGATGCCGTCCAAACCTTTTCCGATGATGGCATCGTCCGAAAATTCGATGATTGCCGCCAGCCGGGTTGAAATTAATTCCATCTGCTTGCGCTCGGTGATGTCTGTGACGGTGCCCACGTATCCGACGATACGGCCGGCATCGTCTTTTTCGGGAACAGCCTGGCCTATGACCCAAGAAATGGTCCCATCGGGATGCACAAAGCGGTAATCAGCTTTGGAGGTGCTTTGCACTTGGGTGGCGGCCTGCCAGCCTTGGACGAGCTTTTCCCGATCCTCCGGATGCACCGCGTGCAACCATCTATCGCCCAACGCATCCGTCGCTGACAGCCCGGTGATCTGGCACCACCGTGGATTGACGTAAGTGGTCTGCCCCTGCGCATCCGTCCGGAAAATGCCTACCGGCGAGGTATTCGCGAGCGTTTGAAATCGGCGCTCGCTTTCCCGCACCGCCTCCTCCGCCCGCTTGCGCCCGGTGATGTCGCGGGAGATTCCGCAGGTGCCGATGATTCGTCCCGCCGCGTCGCGCATGGGCAATTTGGTGGTCAATACCCAGCCAACGGTGCCGTCGGGCCAGGTTTCCTTCTCTTCGACATTCAGCAGCGGCCGGCCGGTGCGGATGATCTCCTGCTCATCGGCCAAGGCCTGGCGCGCGTGCTCCCCGGAGAAAAAATCCGCATCCGATTTGCCGACGATTTGAGCCGGATCACTCAGACCAAACTTCCGGGACTGGGCGCTGTTCACTCGAAGAAAACGACTGGCCGTATCCTTGAAGTAAACGCCGTCAGGAATGTTCCCCATCAGGGTCGCCATCAATGTCTGTTCGTGGTGTAGCAATTCCTCCGCCTGCTTGCGTTCGGTGATGTCTTGGAGCATGCCTTCGTAGTAGAGCACGGCGCCGCTTGCGTCGCGGACGGCATGGGCGTTTTCTGACAGCCAGATCGTGGCGCCATCTTTGCGACGGGCTTGGAACTCGAAGTCCTGCACTTCGCCTCGCTCTGTGATCCGCCGCTGGAATTCGGCCCGCACCCCAGTGTCCACATTCAGTTGCCGCCCAATGTCGGTGACGCCGGCGATCAACTCCTGGGAGGACGCATAGCCCAACATCCTGGCCAGGGCAGGATTGGCCAAGCGAAACTGGCCCCCAAGTGTGCTCTGGAAAACGCCTTCACGTGCGCCTTCGAACAAAGCCTCGAACCGCTGCTCCGACTCTCTGAGCACCGCCTCCGCCCGCTTGCGCTCGGGGATGTCGCGGATGTTGCATCGAATCACTTTTTTGTCAACGTCCAGAATCAGGATGCCATCCTCCGCCGTCTCAAAGGGCCGGCGATAACTAAGTTCGGAGGCGCGGAGCGCCTGCTCCGTTTGCGTCCCGTTGCCAGTCACAATCCCGTTTTGATGTTCGCTGCTCATGATTCTGTTCCAGCCCATTTCATTTCCCCGCAAAGCCTGGCTTGCAAAAGCCAAAATACTTTGGGAACCTCGATTTTAACGCATTTATGATGCCGGAATCATGGTGCGCTGCGCTTTCACCCCGTTTCGTCAGCCTGAGCCATGCAAAAAACCCCGAAGACTGCTGATTTGTAATTCTGCTCTCTGGTGGTTTTGGCGTGTGTCTAAAATCCTAACACTGTCTGCCTATTTTCAGGACAGTGCTCCGCCTGCTCGTGAGGCCGTGGCGAGGGTATGAGATTCATGCGCCGTTTCAAAGAGCCGGCGATAGCCCAATTCGGAGGCGCGGTGCGCCTGCTCCGTTCGCGCCCCGTTGCCAGTCAGGATCCCGTTTTGACCATCGCTGCTCATGATTCTGTCTCGCCCATTTCATTTTCCCCGCAAAGTTTGGTTTACAAAAAACAAGAGCCTTTGGGAGTTATGGTTAATAATGTGCAGGAAAAAACACACGGCTGCTATGGGATGTTTACCCCATGCCGGAGTTGATGAATCCAGCGCCCGGACTACCGCGCGATGACTTTCGGCGAGCGCACGACGGGTTCCGGGGCGCTCACTACAACTGCCGGAGGTCACATCCTGACTTCGTCATGATGTTCGTATCTCGCTTGCTCGTGCTGTCCGCCTCCCGGGAAAATGCATCCGGCGGTGGAGAAAAGGGTGATGATGTGATGATGCCGCTCAAACACAAGATTTTTTATGTCCATCCACAACTCGCTCAATCCGCGACTGCCGCTCCAAAAGCGAGTTTGCTTCAGAGTGGCAGGTTGATTTGTTTGACGGTGGCTGGCTATCCGACCCGCGGGACACGGATGTCGCCCGAGTGATTGAGAATGCCGAAGGCAAACAACAGCCACACGACGACACAAATCACCACGACGGCGTTGAGGATTTTTTTGATCTTCCCGTCCATCGGGATGTAGGTGTTGACCAGCCAGAGCAGCACGCCAACGACGATCAGGGTGACGACGATGGATATCAGTGGCATATATAGCCTCCAATTTGGTTGAGTGTTTTATTAATCATGCCTTGAGCTTAAGCCGGAGCGCGGAAGGACGCTATGGGGTGTTACCCTACCGTGAATTTCATGAAGCCGGCTTCCGACGCGGCCACATCAATCCTCAACCATTGAGCGCCAGACCTTCTTCCAATGCGTTCGTTCGAGGGCGTCACGCCGGAAGCCAGCCGTTCGGATAATCGCCTTCAACCAACGCAGCTCGAAGCGGCCTTGATTCGGAGGGCTGCCGTTCGCGTTCCGGACGACCCCGACGCCGTTGCGGCGAAGGTCAACCGTTTCGGGTTCGTGAGCCGGAGCTTCAAGCAGAGCGTTCATATCTTTTTGATGCCAAAAAAAAGCGATTCGGGCGACAATCGCCTGGGAGGCAGGGGTGAAGAAGCCCGTTGAAAACAACGACTGTCTGTCCGAACCAAAATTCAAACCTGCAATTGGTTTTTATAACCTGAAATATAAGCCGGGGTGATCGCGCGCCCGTCATACGGTGTTTTACCCGTGCCGGACTTGATGAACCGGCTCTGGCCTCTGTTTCTGCCTTCTGCTTTCGGAATTTCAGCTTTACCAAATATTGACGCTGCCACTTTCCAGCACACACTCGAAACATGGTGAAGAAAGCGGAAGCCGCCGCGGGACAGGCGTCGCGCCTGTCTCCAAAATCAAAAAAGAATGAGACAGGCAGGATGCCTGTCTCATATCCAAGTTCTCTCCCCGACTCCGCGTCGTTTATTGCGGCGACAATCTCGAAAAGCTCAAGAAATTGCCCGGCGATTTTGTGCCAACACCAAGGACTGGCCCCTTGCCCTTGAAAGGGCCAGCAGACCCAGCACTCCGAAGCCGAGCAGCAGCAGCGTGCTGCCAGTATCCGGGACACTTTCACCGCCACCTCCGCCGCCACTTCCGCCGATCACCTCCGCCGGCGGTGCCGTAATGGTATTGTCATCCAAGGTGACCGCGGCATTCAGCGCCAACACTCTCCCATCCAAGACGTTTGCCCCCGTATTCAGCGTGATGGATTGACCGGCCAGGATATTCCCCTCGAAGGCAGTGGTTGTTCCGAGCGTCGCCGAACTGCCGATCTGCCAAAAAACACTGATGCCCGGGGTGAGACTGCTGTTGTCGTTGATCGTTATTACCGAACTACCCGATGCCGTGGTGAGGGTTGATCCGATTTGGAAAACGAAGACTGGATCGGAAAGACCCTGGGCGTCGAGCGTCAGTTGTCCCGTGAGCTGTGCCGAGGAAGCAAAGAAGTAAACCCCAGGCGTCAGAGTCAGACCCCCGAGATCCTGGCCCGTGAGAGTCCCGCCGGTTGGTGCGAGGCCAGCGGCATGGCTATAGGCAGCGAGCAAATCGATTTGGGCTTGTTGCGCAACCGCATCGGCCACATGCATTGTCCCATTGACTATTCCTGGCGAAAAGCCTGTCACCGAAGTGCCTGGGTATAGCCCAAGGTCCCCGTTAACGACGGTGTTGCCGGTGCTCGTGACAGTGGAGCCTGCCAGAACCGCAAAATTGTTGGCCGTCCCAAGATCCACGTCCACCGCGGTGGCATTGAGTTGCAGCAACGTCACCGTCAGCGCAAAGCCGAGGCCCATGGAAATTCGCCGCGCGCCGTTCTGCACCGCCGTCTGTAAAAGAGTCGCTTTCATAGTATTTTACCTTTTTTGTCGTGTTTTATTAAACCGAATTTGAACATCAGCTTACGCCTCATGCCACGCCTTGACTATACAGTGTTTTACCCATGCCGGGATTCTGGCGCGGGGAAAATTTTCGCGGAACAGTCACAACCGCAAGCGTTAACTTGGCTTTCTTTTCTGCAATGCTCATAACCTGAATCGAAAGCATATATCAAACCAACAACGAATTATAGATTTAGAATCTCTTTAAGCTGTTGATCATAAACTAGTTTTATGATTGGCGATAACCGTGCTGAGAATAAATCATAACGAAATTGTGTAAGCTTGGCCGACACTTTTACGGCTTTAAGAGCGGGTAACCAACGAAATCGCCTTATTTTGCCGATGTAATATGCACTATTGGATTTGTGTAAAGCTAACCGACACTTTCGCAAATTCCTAACGATAACCAATATGTGGTCCATTTTAGCTGTTCCAAGAAATTTTTCGCAACACCGGCAGACCCGTCAATTTGAAACGACGATTCGACTGGAGCCACCAGAAACCGGAACGTCGCGCGGTCGAACGCGAGAAAGCGGCGGTCGCCGAGTTTATGCGGATGTCCACTAAGGGGTGGTGATGAACGCCCGGTAGAAGCGCTGAGTCACGGTTGCCATTACGTTGGTGTCGGTGAACGTCCAGGGGCTGGTGACCGGGGTATTCGTGGCGATCGTCGTCCAGTTCGGAGGGGACAGGCCCGGGCTGGTTTGCAGCGTCAGGAGAAAATACGGTGTGTTGGTAAGGACGACGGTAACGGAACTGGTGTTCGTTCTGGAGATCTTCGCAAAGATGGGTGCCTCCGGCGTTGGCAGACTACCGCCAGTGCCGTCGAATGTAACCGCTCCAGTCTGTGCCAGCGCCCTGCCGTCCATTGTTGAGCTGGCATTCATTGTAATGGACGCATACGCCATTATGGTTCCCTTGAAGACTGAAGACGTTTGAAGAGTTGCCGAGCTGCCGACCTGCCAGAAAATGTTTCTGGCCTGTGCGCCGCCGGTCAAGATGATCTGGCGCCCGACGCCCACGGTGAGTGTGCTCGCCATCTGGAAAACCCAGACATCATCCGGACCACCATTGAGCGTGAGATCCACCAGGGAGATGGCATACGAGCCCGGCGCGGATTTGTAGACACCAGGGGCCAGAACTCGCCCGCCTAACTCGCCGTCGCCTACATTTATGCCTCCTGGAAGTTGAGCTGGGCTGGCGGCGATAATCGCGTCGTTCAAGTCGAGTTGGGCCTGGGCGGCGATCGGGCCGCCGTTGTATATCGTCCCGTTGACCTGTGCCGGAGGGATTCCCTGCGAGCCAGCAGGAGATAACCCGATATCCCCATTAATGATGCCACCACCGGTTGTGGTGACCGTAGAGGTGGCCAGAATCGTGAAATGAGAGCACGATTTAAGGTCTATCGGCGCTGGGCCTGCTGCCATCACGGGTTGCGTCAACATCACGCCCGCCGCCAGGCCAAGGCCCATCAGTATCTGTTTCGTTCCGCTCAGTTTAAGTGCCCGTGAGTTGTGTTCAGATGTCGAACATGCCATTCTTTTGTTGGGGCGAGTCATCATACGTGTCTTCATTTCTTGATTCTTTCGGTTTATCGGTTGATCTTGCCGGTCTGCTCCGCCGTCNNGGGTTATTCTAGCCGTCCGGGTTGCACTTCTCTATGGGGTATAACCCCACCTTGCTCCCGCGAATTCAACAGCATCCTGACGGCATCATCGGCCAGTGAATTACTGCCCGGCGATCTTCCCACCGGCGGCCCTGCACAGAACGGTTTCCACCGTTCCCAACAACTGCTCGATGGAATAGGGCTTGACCAGCGCAGCCACGGGTTGGAGCCAGGGATATCGGGTGGACAAGTCTTCCGCTGGCAACGTTCCGGTGGCGATGATAACCGGCAGGGCCATGCGAGCGGCACGCAGCTTCTTGACCAGGGCCAGGCCCGTCAATCCCGGCATATAATCAGGAGCGCGTAGCTTTCGGGGGCGTGGCGGACGGCATGAAGCGCCTTCCAGCCCGCTATGCCGTCTTCGGCGGTGTCAACGTGGTAGCCGGAGCTCTCCAGCACTTCAGCATTGAGACGGCGGATGTCCGGTTCGTCGTCCACCACGAGAATGCGGCGGGGCGGACTTGTCTGGCATTGCAGCGATGCGCCGGCCGGCTCCCCGGCTTGCGATGTTTTTATGCCTGTCATAATGCGGACTATAAGCTGGAAAAAGTTGCGGAGGCTATACGGTGTTTTACCCATGCCGGACTTGATGATTCCAGCCCCGCACAAGTGTCCGGGCTGGAGGAACCTAAACTGGACGCCGGATTAGGAACTGGATTCATCATAACCGGAAGCCACCTGCCGATGGCCAGCTTGGCGGCGGCGCAATCTCCAAGCGGGCACCGTGGGCCATGAGCAGAACTAGTTGCACCGTCCCCAACAACTGTTCGATGGAATAGGGCTTGATGAGTGCAGCCGCGGGTTGAAACCATGGGTATCGGGTGAACAAATCCTCCGTTGGCAAGGTTCCGGTGGCCATGATGACCGGCAGGGCCATGCGGGCGGCACGCAGCTTCTTGACCAGCGCCAGACCAGACAATCCCGGCATGTCGTGGTCGGTAATCAGGAGAGCGTAGGTTTCGGGAGCGTGGCGGACGGCACGCAGCGCCTTCCAGCCCGCCATGCCGTCTTCGGCGGTGTCCACCTCATAGCCGGAACTCTCCAGCACTTCAGCATTGAGACGGCGGATGTCCGGTTCGTCCTCCACCACGAGAATGCGGCGGGGCGGACTCGTCTGGCATTGGAGTGTTGCGCCGGCTGGCTTCCCGGCTTGTGTCGTGATTTTGTCTGTCATTATACAAACTATAAGCTGGAAAAATGATAGAGGGATATACGGTGTTTTGCCCATGCCGGACTTGATGATTCCAGCCCCACACAAGTGTCCGGGCTGGAGGAACCTCAACTGGACGCCGGATTAGGAACTGGATTCATCATAACCGCAAGCCACCGGCTGATGGCCAGCTTTGCGGCGGCGCGATCTCCGCGCGGGCACCATGTGCCATGCGCAGAACGGCTTCCACCGTTCCCAACAACTGCTCGATGGAATAGGGCTTGACCAGCGTGGCCACGGGTTGGAGCCAGGGGTATCGGTTTATTAAATCCTTCGTTGGCAATGTTCCGGTGGCGATGATGACCGGCAGCGCCATGCGGGCGGCACGCAGCTTCTTGACCAAAGCCAGGCCTGACAATCCCGGCATGTCGTGGTCGGTAATCAGGAGAGCGTAGCTCTCGGGAGCGTGGCGGACGGCATGAAGCGCCTCCCAGCCCGCTTTGCCGTCTTCCGCGGTGTCAACGTGGTAGCCGGAACTCTCCAGCACTTCAGCATTGAGACGGCGGATGTCCGGTTCGTCATCCACCACGAGAATGCGGTGGGGCGGACTCGTCCGGCATTGAACTGGTGCGCTGGCAGGCTCTCCAGTTTGCGAGATTTTGTTGTCCTCCACATCATGACCGCGAAACACTTGGGAATCAGTGTCAGAGCCATCGGCTTCGCGCAGGACCTTTTTCACCACTCCCAACAATTCCTCGACCGTATAGGGCTTGAGCAGCGTGGCGGCGGGTTGGAGCCAGGGGTATCGGGTGAATTCCTCCTCCGGCACGTTTCCTGTGGCCATGATAAACGGCAGGGCCATGCGCGAGGCATATAGCTTCTTGAGCAACTCCATGCCGCTTAGATTGGGCATGTTGTTGTCGGTGATCATCAGATCGTAGCTGCTGTCACCAATCGCCTCCAGGGCGAAGGCGCCATCTTCGGCGGTGTCAACGTCGTAGCCGGCGCGCTGCAGCACCATGGCGTCAATCCGGCGGATGTCCGGTTCGTCCTCCACGACGAGAATGCGGCGGGGCGGACCCGCCCCGAATTGAACCGGCGAGCCGGCTGGCTCCCCGGCCTGCAATGTTTCTTGGCCTGTCATAATACAGACTATAAGCTGGAAAGCGTCGCGGAGGATATACGGTGTTTTACCCATAGGGGAACTGCTGAACCTGGCCCTGCCAGAGCACATCGGAATGGCAAACTAATGCCCCTTCTTTTTGGATGCCGGAGGATTGTTTTCCGCATTTTCCTTCACCACCGCAATCATTTCTTCCATCCCGTCCTTGATCTCGCCGACCTGGGGATGCACTTCCTTGATGAGGTCATGCTCAATCCGGGACAACTTTTCGATGCGTTTGCCCTGCTCGCGCAACTGCTCCAACAGGGCGTTCTGTTTGATTGAAAGCCGGCGCATCCACCAAAAGCAGACACCCCAGCAAACGGTGCCCGCCAAAGTCATCCAGAACGCGAGGCTGCTTTTATCCATTTTTTGTAGGAGCCGAGGTAACGAGGCTGAAATTTCTTGGAAGACAAAGATTCATTTAGAGACTCCTTACGTCGTTTCCTACTCTTTTACCGGCAGCTAAACGATGGTCAACTGGACGCTGCTCTCGATGATGCCCGCGCTGATGGCGTAGCGGGTGAGTCCGGCGGTGTCGTGGATGTCGAGCTTCTGCATGACATGCTCGCGATGCTTCTCGACGGTCTTGACGCCGATGCCGAGTTCCGCCGCAGCTTGCTTGTTGGCCTTGCCTTCGG
>PLZL01000263.1 GCA_003152145.1 Limisphaerales bacterium | reverse complement strand
AAACGGCAGGACAGCGGCTACACGGCGAAGGACGAAAGCGATTCGAAACACATTTAATTCCGCAATCGCATGAGTTGTATTTTCAAAGAAGAACCATCCGCGCCGCCTGACCCAAAAGCCGCGCGCACGCGGGCGATTCTTTTGTCGCTGCCGTTTGCACTGCTCGGAATCGTCGCGCTCGTGATGTTCGCGCATGATGAATTGATTGGAGGAATACCGCGGCAAAAGGCCATTACGACCTTGAGCTTCATCGCCGTGTGCGGCGGAATTGTGGCGCTCATCATCGGCATCAACGCCAAAAAGATGGCGATGACCACGGCCGGCCTCAAACCATCCGCGCCTGAAGCGTCCGAAAAACCCTGGCTCAAACGCGCGGATTGGGCGGCGGGACGAATCGCCTCCGGCGCGCGCAAAGGCGTCCTGTTGATCTGGATTTTCACTTTCTTCTGGAACGCCGTATCCGCGCCCGTCGTTTTCCTCGGATTGCCGGTGGAATTACACAAAGGCAATTATGCGATTTTGATTGTGCTGCTTTTCCCAATTGTCGGCATTGGCATGATTATTTACGCGGCGAACGCGACGCTGGCATGGCGAAAATTCGGCCAAAGCATTTTTGAACTGGCCGCGATTCCCGGCGCGCTTGGAGGCACGCTTGAAGGAGAGATTCAGGTCAAAACAAGATTGCAGCCACAACACGGATTGCACCTTCGTTTGAGTTGCATCCGCCAGACGACAAGCGGGTCGGGGAAAAACCGCAGCACGACGGAAACAATTCTCTGGCAGGATGAAAAATGGCTGCGACCGGATTTGCCGCAAACCGATTTGAACGCGACCGGCATTCCGATTTATTTCAAATTGCCCGGCGACCAGCCGGAATCAACTCCAAGCAGCGGCGATGGAATTCACTGGCGGCTCGAAGCGTCGGCAAAATTGCGCGGGCCGAATTTCCACGCCGCGTTCGACGTGCCCGTCTTCAAATTGTCCGAACTGCCGGAAATTTCCGACGACCCGACGACGCAATACCAAATGTCGCTCGACGAAGTGCGGCAGCAAATTCATTCGCGCATTCGCGTCAACGATTTGCCGGATGGCAAAGAATTTATCTTCCCCACCGCGCGCAATCCCGGTCCCGCCGCAGGTTTGACCTTCATTTGGCTGATTTTCACCGGCGTCTTCATTGCGCTGATTTGGCAGCGAGCGCCGATTATTTTCCCAATCGGGTGCGGTGTGGCGGCCTTGCTGATCGGCATATTCGCGTTCAATCTCTGGTTTCTCCGCAGACGTGTCGTCGTAACGCCCGGACAAGTGACCATTCAAAAATCGTGGCTGGGCATCAAAACGGAGCGCAAACTTGCGACGACTGACATCACCGGCTTCAGCGCGCAACCGGGCATGACCGTCGGACATTCGGCTTATTACGATTTGAAAATCCACGTCCACGATGACAATGATTTTGAGGTGCGAAAAGCAAAGTTCATTCAGACCGGGAAGCTGCCTCCTTCGAAATTCAGCGTGAGCGATCCCAGTGGCATCACCGCCGCGAGCAACATCGGCGACAAGCCGGAAGCCGACTGGCTCGTCCAACAAATGAGCGCAACGCTCAAAAAATCTTCGTGACGCAAAAAAGTCTCGGCAATCGCCCGCGACCGTTTAACATTCCGCGCAGATGTCCAAGCCTCGTTCCACAAAAAATGTTTCCGTCCGCTGGCGCAAGGAAGTCGAGCGCGTCCTCATCACCGACGAACAAATTGCGCGGCGCGTCAGAACTCTGGCGAGAGAGATTGAGCGCGACTTTCGCGGGCGCGAAATGGTGGTCGTCTCGCTGCTCAACGGCACGGTGATGTTTCTCGCCGATTTGATCCGGCATCTCAACCTGCCGCTGCGCCTTGATTTCATTGGCGTCTCCAGCTACGGCGCCGGCACGGAATCCGGCGAATTGGTTTTCACCAAGGAACTGCGCCTCGACGTTCGCGGCCGCGATGTGCTGCTTGTTGACGACATCCTCGACACGGGAAGAACCTTGAGCCGCGTGCTGCCCAAACTCTGCGCGCTCAAACCGCGCCGGATCAAAATCTGCGTGCTGCTGGACAAGCCGTCGCGCCGCGTGGAAAAAGTGAAGGCGGATTACGTCGGTTTTCAAATCCCCGATCTTTTTGTCGTCGGTTACGGGCTTGATTTTGCCGAGCGTTATCGCAACCTGCCGTTCGTTGGCGTGCTGCACCCGCACGTTTACAAGGAAGCGTGCAAACAAGTCTGCAAAAAATAAATGGAACTGAAACTCATCAGTCTGTTCGGCTGGTTCACGATGATCGCGGTCGCATGGATGATTTCCTACAACCGCAAACTGTTTCCCTGGCGCACGGTCGTCTGGGGTGTCGGATTGCAATTCACGCTCGCCCTGCTGATTTTGAAGACGCCGTGGGGCGGCATGCTTTTTGATCTCGCCGGCAAAGTCATTCAGAAGCTCATCCAATTTTCCAACGAAGGCTGCAAATTCGTCTTCGGCCCCCTCGCGGATGAAAATCTGCTCACGGAAAAGTTCGGCCCCGGCAATTCCGTCATCTTTGCCATTCTCGTCATGGGCACCATCATCATCGTCGCGAG
>PLZL01000195.1 GCA_003152145.1 Limisphaerales bacterium | reverse complement strand
TGCTGGGCACCTGGCAGCAAATCTTCCATCTGGAATGCGACATCAAACCGCGCCACCGCACCATCGTGGTAACTGTCTCCGGTGAGTAATTTTTTTGAGATGCGCGTTGCTGACAGGAAAGGCATTCATCGCGTCCCCTCTGGCCGATGCCAGATGCGCTGGCCGTCTTTATACACTTCTCGAACACGGTGAAACGGCACGCGATGAGTCCGCCCCTCCCCATCCACAAACCGGAACACTTGCGGGTCTTCGCGGAGAAAAGTCACCTCCGCAAACGGAACCACGATGATCCGTCGCTCAACCCGGTCAAAGTAGCCCAACTCGAACTTCCCGCGCGCAAACTCCGCGTCCCAGTGGATGCGGTTCAACAGTTCGTGAATGGGCACGGTGCGCATGGTCACCACCGCCGTCCCAGAAACCATTCATCCGCTTCAAGATCGTGTTTCAGCAGATAGTCATGCCCGTCCGCGCCCCGCACTTTGAAATAATCGGCGCGCGGCCATTCGGGTTTGCTCTCGACCTGATGCCAAAGGTCGAGGACTTCCTCCACCTCGACGGGTTGATCTTCCAGGATGAAGCGGCGCGGCGTCTCGTCGGCCTTGGTCCCGGCGTAACATTCGACCTGGATCGGGATGAGCTTCATCTTCAGGCGTTCCAGCAACGCTTCGCACCCGGCACACACAAGCGGGCCGCGTTCAGAGTTTGTAACCGATCTGGCGCAGGAATTTCTTTCGCCATTCGATGTCCGCCTCGCCTTCAACGCCCTTGGGCGGGACACCGTCCACGACCCCCACAATGCCGCGGCCCTGGCTGGTTTCAGCAACGAGCACCTGGGCCGGATTAGCCGTGGCGCAGAAGATCCGGCAGACCTCCGGCACCATCTTGACCGCATTCAGCACGTTGACGGGAAAAAAGCCTTCGCCAAGGAAGAGAATAAAACTGTGCCCGGCGCCGATGGCCAAGGCGTTCCTCTTGGCCAGTTCAATCATTGCCGGGTCGGTCCCGGTGCAGCGCACCAGGCATTTGCCGGACGACTCGCAAAAGGCCAGTCCGAACTTGATGCCGGGCACGGCGTTCACCAGCGCTTCGTGAATGTCCTCCACCGACTTGATGAAATGCGTCTGGCCGAGGATGAAGTTGACCGGTTCGGGCTTCTCGATTTGGACCGCAGTGAATTTGGTTTCCATAACAATGGCAAGGTTGCTTCGTTTGGGCGTCCGGTCAAGCCCCCTTCGCGCTTCCCGTAAATGCGCGCAAGCTGGCTGAATTCAGAGACAGGCAGGAAGCCAACCCTGCAGTGTGGCAGCGTCCTAATTTGGGTGGGGCGCGTCACTCCGTGCGCGCCGTTCTCCGCATTTGCGGCGGGCAGAGGACTGCCCGCCCTACGGACATTTTGAAGTTAGGCCACCATCTGCAGCGTGCCGCGCTTGCGCCAACCCTCCCGTTCCCTTACCGTGAAAAAATGAATCACGATAATTGGAAACCGAGAAAGGTGGTGATTGTCGGGGCCGGCGCCGTAGGTTCCACCTTTGCCTACACGCTGGCCCAAAGCGGACTGGCGGAGGAGATTGGCCTGCTGGACGCCAACCACGAACTGGCCATGGGACAGGTGCTCGATCTGGCCCACGGCCAGGCCTTCTTCCCCTCGGTCCAGATTCGCGAAGCCCGGAATGCTGATTACGGCGATGCGCACCTGATTTTCATCACCGCCGGCTCCAAGCAACGGCCCGGCGAATCGCGTCTGGCGCTCCTGCAACGCAACGCCAAAATCATCCAGGACATCATGGACGAAATCGTGCGCCAAAATTCACCGGCGGTCGTGGTGGTGGTGAGCAATCCGGTGGACATCCTGACTTATGTCGCTCAAAAGCGCTCCGGCTGGCCGCGCGGACGCGTCATCGGCTCCGGCACGGTGCTGGACAGCGCGCGATTCCGGTATCTGTTGAGCCAGCATTGCGGGGTGGACGTGCACAACGTCCATGCCTACATCCTGGGCGAGCACGGCGACAGTGAAGTGGCCGCCTGGTCCATGACCAACATGGCGGGCGTGCCCATCGAACAGTATTGCGCNNGGCCTCGCCCTGACGCGGATTGCGGGGGCAATCTTGCGCAATCAAAACAGCGCGCTCACGGTTTCCGCCGTGTTGGAGGGGGAATATGGTTTGAACGGAGTGAGCCTGGGTGTTCCCTGCATCGTTTCGCAAAAAGGCGTTGAACGCATCCTGCAAGTCAACCTGCCGCCGGAGGAACAAAATGCCCTCGCCAAGTCCGCAGCCATTCTACAGGAAATGATCACGCAATTGAAATTGCCCGGAGAATGAGATGGCGATGTTTGAATTGGAGTTTGTATTCACGCCCGCACGCTAATGTGTGTGCCGGTGCGTTTCGAGAAACATCCGGTGGAACACTTTGAAATCACTTGTCTCACCGCGCCCCGGTATGGCCGCTCACCCCTCGTCATGCGCCGAACCTTCGTAAAGCACCCGGCCCGTGCGCTTCCACACCACCACCACAACGAACGATACAAAGGCAAAGACGTGGAACACCTGTTGCGCCCGTATCCAGCCGAGGAAATGGACTGTTACGGCGTCTCGCCGCTGGTGAACAATGTCAGGAACGACTCGCCAGAATGTTTGAAGCTCGCGTGAAATTAGCGCCGGCCACGCGGCAGGCTTGGGGTGTTGCCGGTTTGCGCAACCTTCACGCTTTTGACCTTCAACATGGTTTGGGCGAGCAACCGCATTTCATCGTCCGGCACTTTCGGCGGGAGAATTTGCGCGAAGCGGCCTTCTGTTTTGTCCATGCCGGGCACATCGGATTCGCCAAAGCCAAAGAATTTTCCGTTGTCGCTGCGGATGATGGGCAGGAATTTTTGTTTCTGCCCGTCGCGCGACTCTCCCATCAGCACCACAACCTCGCGCCGGTCGAACGCCTCGGACGGCGGTTCGGTCATGTCCAGCTTCTCGCCGGGCGTGGCGGATTTCATCCAGGCTTCCATCGTCATCACGGTCGCGGTCGCAGCGTGCGCGATGCACATGAGGCGCGCGGTCGTGGCGAAGTCGTCTTTCTCATCGGCATCCGCCAACGAAGCCGGGACGAACATGAGTGGTCCGTCCGCGCCAATCAGGAAAAGCGTAGGAGCCGTTTTGCCGCTGTTGCGCATACAAAACTCGGCGT
>PLZL01000003.1 GCA_003152145.1 Limisphaerales bacterium | reverse complement strand
CGAGCTGGTTGGTCTCGGTGTCGGAGGCGGGAATTATGAAATTGAGCGTGCGGTTGGCATCCGATGCCGAACTGCTTTCTGGACCGTAGTTACCTTGGATGGTGAAGGAGCTGCCGCCGTATGGCTCAACCCTATTACCGTTGCACATCAGGTAAAATTGCGCGGTGAGGCTCCGCTCTGTGGTGCGAAGGTCGTAGCAGACCAGGGTGTCTCGTCCTTGGATGGCATACGCTGCACCGAGGCAGTTATCCTTCCAGGTGAGAATGCCTTGTCCGCAGTGGCTCTCGGCAAAAACTTGCGGGAACGGTCGCTTATCGGACACAGATGCGACCCGAAACGGCCCGGAGGCCAATGCTGTCTCATTCGTGGTGAAGTTGTAGCAGACCCCCGGACCGTATGCTGCCAGCCAGAACGGGCGGTTACCAATTTGGGGTGACAGCGGGCCGCGGAGGCCTCCCCAGAAGTTTCCGGCAAGTGAGAGCGGGACCCCACTATAGGCGTTGGGTCGCCCATAGATGTCGCAGACTTGCACAGAGCAGCCCCCATCCGCTATTCTTCCTACAAAGCTGTTCTGCGAGATGGCGGGCCAGGTGGGGATGGTCGCATCTGGAACACAGAGCCGCAACCCGCTGGCGACAACGTTGTTTTGGAAAGTCGACGTCGCCGCCGTGGTATACACGACGACCTCGCTGCCCTTAAACTCGTTTCTGGTGATGCTGGAATCTTTAGATGGAGCGAAACCCGCATAGCTGGCGAACAAGCTGTCGGACACTTGCAGGTTAGGGGTTGCGATTGTCACGGACCCGGCGAAGCTGCAGGATTGGACCTGTATCGTAGCCCCATCTGCTCCCGATGCTTGAAGACCGTCCAGCTGGCTGTTCTCGATAACAAAAGGGACTGTCCCAGAAACACCTACCTGAATAAGCCACAGGTCGGTGCATGCGCTGATGGTAAGCCCCCCGGCCACCCGTATGTCGAAGCCCGACCCGCTTGGTATCCCACTGAGCCCTAAGGTGGTCCCTTCCGGGACTTGTAAAACGCCGTAAGGCCCGGATGACCCCAGTATAGTCAGCGTGTCGGTGGCGGAGAAAGCGATCTCCTCGCTGAACAACATGGTTCCGCTAACTGTGTTGGAGCGCACGAGCGTAATCTCGTCCCGATCCTCGAACTGCGCTTGCCCGTTAACTATGAAATTCTCGCGCACAGCAAACTTGGATCCCTGAACCGTGAGCCCGTCTTGCCGTGTTGTGCCAGAGATGTTTCCCGTGACGCTGGTGGCAATGACCACCACTTGCGACCCATTCTTGCGGATAAATTGCAAGTTTTGTGAGTTGGTATGGTTAGCCCATCCTGAGTAGCTGAGATGCGCGCGATCCAGCCCGAAGAAGGCTACGCCGACCTGGCCCAGTGCGCTAAGCTGAACACAAAACACGAGCGGTAGAATAGCTTTCAATTTCATTTTTGCCTTTCTTGATACATGGGTATGCTGGAAACGGGTTTCATATCTAAACCTTCGTTGCCATATTATGGCGCAATACCCAGTTGCGCCAGAACTTGATGAACGCCAGCGGGCAACGCCAGCACGATGAACAGAGATTTCAGTTTGGTTTTCATAATAATCGAGTTTAGTTATACTTACTTCTATTAATACCTGTTTAAGAAAGGTTTACGCCTCGGCCAAGGGAATTGCAAATTAAAAGTGGCGTCATCTATTTTCTGCCTTCGACTTGTAAAAATCTCGCTCCTTTTTCAGAGATTCAATCTCCGCCTTCAATGCAGATATTTCCGCCTCAAGTGCCGCTTTCTGGCTTTGAAGAAGCGCATTATGGTCCCGCAAGATGACGGCGGAGCCATGCTCACTAATCCATTTCTCAAATAATTTGAGTGGGTTCATGTATTTCTTGGCTCAAATCAAACGTGCATTCCCCCATGTCGTCAATTTGTTTCCGCCAGCATTTCCTCAATTGTCCAAGCGTGATCTGTGAGATTTGCGGCCTGTGCTGGTGTTTTGGCAACCGCGCTGTGAATGCGACAAAAGTTGAAATGGGCAACGAAAAGCCTCCGAGCTTGAATGCCTTTCCAGGTTGCTGCAGAATCTCACCTGCCTATGAAAAGATCGCTTGGTGCAAAAACGCTAGTTTACCCGACGCCGGTGTTTGTGGTGGGAACCTACGACAACGAGGGCAAGCCGAATGTGATGACCGCCTCGTGGGGCGGCATCTGCTGCTCCCAACCACCCTGCGTTGCGGTGTCCCTGCGNNACGTTCACCCACGGCAACATTCTGGCGCGGAAAGCATTCACCATCAGCATCCCGTCCGAGGATCACGTCCAACAGGCAGATTACTTCGGGTTGGTTTCCGGCAGAAGTGTGGATAAGTTTGCGGCGACGAGGTTGACGCCGGTGAAAAGCGAACTGGTGAATGCTCCGTATGTAAAGGAGTTCTCACTGATCCTGGAATGCAAGCTGGCCCACGTCATCGANNGCAGGCTTATTACGGAATCGGCAATTTCGTTGGTCAGGCGTTCTCGGTCGGCAAAGGCATCTAAAGCCAGAACCGGTGATTGTGTTGGAGAACAACCAACTCGTAATGAAGCTCATGCGCTGTGGATTGATTCCGTCCTGAGCCAAAGACGAAAACTGCGAACCGTGGTGATTTCCGACCCGCGCCCGGTTTTCACTCACGGGGGGAGCGGCTGGCCTTTAGTTTCGGGAGCGAATGGCAGAATCAGCAATCCGACGAGATAAATCACGGCCACGGNNCCCGCGCCGGTCGCGCGAATCCGCGTGGGATACAACTCTGGCAGGTAAATCGGAAAGCCGCTGAAAATGCCGTTGTTGAAAAAGCCCAGCAACGGCATCAACAACAGCACTTGGGTGTAGGTCCGCGGCGTCACGAACGTGATTGGCAGCATCATCAGGCTGCCCACGCACATCAAGGCGAAGACCGGCCGCCGGCCCACGCGGTCGGCCAGTGGACCGAAGCTTAAATAACCGGCCAGCGCCCCGACATTCAACAGCATGGTGGCGTAGCTGGCGCGCTTGGTAAGTTCGGCTGCGTCCAGACCCTGCAAATCCGGCAAGGCGCGGACAAGCGTCGGCGTCCAATTCGTCGCCCCCCACAAACCGAACACGGCCACAAACGCCAGACCGGAGCCTACCAGCGTGGAACGAACCAGTCCCGGCGCAAACAGCTCCGCGAGTTTCGACGATGGCAAACCGCCAATTTTCTTTTCTTCCGCGCGCGCCTTCACCCAGCGTTCCGGTTCCTTGACCCAAAGAAAAACGAAAAGCGCGACGATGGCTGGCGCGACCCCGACGACGAACATCGGCCGCCAGCCGTGGTTGCGCAGGAGCAAATTGAGGATGGCCGCCACCAGAAATCCGGCGGCCCACGCCGATTGCAACAGCCCGGCCGCCTTGGTTCGCTTGTCCTCCGGCCACACCTCGGCCACCAGCGCCGCGCCCGCCGCCCATTCGCCGCCGATGCC
>PLZL01000332.1 GCA_003152145.1 Limisphaerales bacterium | reverse complement strand
GACCTGATTCCGAACCTCGTCGAAATCGCCAAAGGCTACATCAAACACGAACGCGAGACGCTGGAGAATGTCACCAAGGCGCGCAACATCGCCTACACCGCGTCACAGGCCGCCGCCGCCAATCCCGGCGACGCGAGCGCGATGAAAAATCTCGTCTCCGCCGAAAGCGGCCTGGCCGGCACCTTGAGCCGCCTGATGATGGTCTCCGAATCGTATCCCGATTTGAAGGCGAACCAGAACATGATGCAGCTCACGGAGGAGTTGACCTCGACGGAAAACAAAATCTCCTTCGCCCGGCAGGCTTACAACGATTCGGTGATGACTTACAACACCGACCGCGAAGTGTTCCCGAGCAACATGATTGCGGGCATGTTCAATTTTGGCGCGGCGGAATTGTTCGTCGTGGACAAGCCGGAGCAAAAGGACGCGCCAAAGATTTCATTTCAATGACGAATTGCGAATGGCGATTTCCGAATAAAAATTCGTCATTCGTAATCCAAGATTCGGAATTGTCAAAATGGATTTCTTCCAGCAACAGGACAAAGCCCGGAAAAAAACCAAGCTGCTCATTTTTTATTTCGCCGTCGCAGTCACGCTCATCATCGTGATGATGTATTTTGTCGTGCTGGCAGGCTATTTTTACGCAGGCGCACAGCATCCTCGTTATCATTACGGTGAAACGTCAGCACAATTGGGCCTGTGGAATCCGAACGTCTTTTTTGGCGCGGCCATCATTACGCTCGCCATCATTGCCATCGGCTGCGCGTATAAAATAAATCAACTCGCCGAAGGCGGCAGCGCGCTGGCTGAATCGCTCGGCGGACGGCTCGTCAATCCAAACACAACCGACCTGGACGAACGCAAATTGCTCAACGTCGTCGAGGAGATGGCCATCGCGTCCGGCGTGCCCGTGCCGAGAGTTTATGTGCTCGACGATGAAAAGGGCATCAACGCCTTTGCCGCCGGCCACACGACCAGCGACGCCGTTGTCGCCGTCACCTACGGCTGCATGAAATTGCTTTCGCGCGAAGAACTTCAAGGCGTCATCGGTCACGAATTCAGCCATATCCTCAACGGCGACATGCGCCTGAACATCCGGCTCATTGGAATCCTGTTTGGGATTCTCTGCATCGCCACGATTGGGCGCATTTTTTTGCGGGTGCGCGGACGCAACGCCGCTGCTCCGATGTTCCTCGGTGTCTTACTGTTGTGCATCGGCTCAATTGGCGTTTTCTTCGGACGTTTGATTCAAGCCGCCGTCAGCCGGCAACGGGAATTTCTTGCCGATGCCTCCTCGGTTCAATTCACGCGCAATCCGCTCGGACTTTCCGGCGCGCTCCAAAAAATCGGCGGCTACGGTTTCGGTTCGTGGCTGCTCTCCGATCAGGCGCCCGACGCCGGCCATTTGTTTTTTGGCAACGGCAATCCGCGTCCGATTTTCAGCGCCATGTCCACGCATCCGCCGCTCGAAGACCGCATCCACGCGATTGACACGACGTGGGACGGAAAATTTCCGCGCGTGGACATGGAAAAAATTAAGGCTGACGACGCCAAACGTCCGCACGAGCCGCGTCCATTTTTTGTGAATGGAAAAATGATCATCCTCGGCGGAGCGATTGCCGCTTCGGGCGGTGGTGAAGCACCACCCGTCATCAAATCGAGAAGGGTTTTGCCCAGTCTCTGCAATCCCACGCCGCTCCATTTGCATTACGCGGAACAATTGCGCGACTCGCTGCCTGACAGCATCAAAGCCGCCGCGCGCGAACCACTCGACGCCGTGGCTTTGATTTACGCGATGCTTTTGAGTCCTGAGCCTGCATTGCGGGAGACGCAACTTGCCGAACTCGCCGGGCGCGTCCCATCCGAGGTTCAGCAAAAAATCGCCACGCTTCTTTCCGATGTCGCCGGCACGGCGAAACACGCGCGTTTGCCGATGGTCAATCTTGCCATCGGCGCGCTGCGGCATTTGACCACCAGCCAATTTGAAAATTTTTCGCAAACGCTCGACTGGTTGATCAACAGCGACGGGAAAACGGAATTGTTTGAATTTGTCATTCAGAAAATTGTTCTTCGCCATCTCGCATCGCAATTCGGGAAGATCAAACCGCCAATCACGCAGTATTACACGCTCAAGCCGCTCGTGCCCGATTGCGTCGTTTTGCTTTCCGCACTCGCCAACGTCGGCAGCACCGATGCGGACGAAATTGATAAGGCGTTTGAAACCGGTGCGCCCTATCTGCGTGCGCCGGATGGGGATTTTTCCTTGCTGCCGCTCGAACAATGCGGTGTGGCCGAGATTGACGCCGCGCTCAATCGTTTGGCTCAAGCCGTTCCGACCATCAAAAGAAATCTGATTGAAGCCTGCGCCCACACCGTCGGCGCGGATGGCGTCATTCATGAAGAGGAAGCCGAATTGCTCCGTGCGATTTCCGACACGCTCGATTGCCCGATGCCGCCGTTCATGCCGGCGGAATAATCATTCCTGCTCACGCACGGTCGCCTTCAATTGCTGCTTGAATGCTTCAACGATTTTCGTGTGCGCCGTGTTGACTTCGGCGTCGGTCAAAGTTTTTTCCGGTGAACGATAAGTGAACGCGTAAGCCAGACTCTTCTGTCCGTCAGGAACATTTTTGCCGCGAAACACGTCGAACAATTCCACATTTTCCAGATTCGCAGGTTTGGTTTGCTTCACCGTTTGCAAAACGGATTCGTGCGTCGTCGCTTCCGGCACCAGCATCGCCACATCGCGGCGGATGCCTGGGAATTGCGGCAAAGATTTGAACGCTTTGGCCGGATTTCGCCGCGCGAGCAGTTGATCGAGGTTTAACTCGGCAAGAAAAACAGCATCGCGCAAATCGTATTTCTTGGCGAGCGCGGGCGAAAGCTGGCCCATTTCGCCGAGCGGCAACTTGCCACCGAGCGCAATCGTCGCGGACTCCAGAAACATCGCTGCGCTTTCGGTGCGCCGCGTGAACGTCACGCCTCGAACACCGAAGTGTTCGAGAAATTCCTCAACCACGCCCTTCAAATCAAAAGCGCCGAACTTCGCGTCGCGGTCCTCGCCGTTCCAAAAATTTGGCGAACGCTGGCCGGTCAATGCAACGGCTACACGACGTTCTTCCTGGTAGGGACAGCGCGCTGCGCTGTCCGGACGCCGCAGCGCGGCGTCCCCACCTTGTATGAACACGCGCCCGAGTTCAAACAGCGTCACGTCGTAATTTTTGCGGCTGACATTGTGCCGCAGCGAATGAATCAAGCCGGGCAGCAAACTAGGACGCAACGCGTCCATGTCGCTGCTCAGCGGATTGGCAAGCATCACTGACTCCGGCCTCGGCCCTCCAATTTCCGCGCTCGAAAGCAGCGTTTGCCCTTGCGCTTCGTTTAATCCGAATCCGGTTAAAATTCTCCGCGCTTCGCAAATTTGATCATAAACCGAATCAAACGCATTTGAGCCAATCGCGCCGCGCGGTGGCGTGGCGGGCACCTTGTCCACACCGTGCAACCGCTCAATTTCTTCGATTAAATCCACCTCGCGCTTCAAGTCCACCCGCCACGTTGGAATTTGGAACTTGGCTGGCTCGGACGGCTCATTTTGGCCGACGGGCCGCGCCTTGCGGTTTACAACCTTCAGACCGAGTTGACCGAGATAAAATTCCATCTCCTCCGGTTGCAGCGGGATGCCGAGCAGTTCATTGACCTTGTGATGGCGCAACGTCACTTGCTTCGGCTCAACCGGTTTTGGATAAGCGTCCACGACACCTTCTGCAAGCTGGCCGCCTGCTGTTTCCAGAATTAACTGCGCTGCGCGCTGGCTGGCCCAATCACAGATGCTGATGTCCGCGCCGCGCTCGAAGCGGTAGCTGGACTCGCTGCGCAAGCCGAGCGCCTTGCTCGTGCGCCGGATGTTCACCGGCGAGAAATACGCGCTCTCGATGAGCACGTCCACGGTCTGGTCTCTGATCTCCGTGTTCGCGCCGCCCATGACGCCGGCAAGCGCAATGCCCTTCTGCTCGTCAGCAATCAAAAGCATTTCGCTTGTGAGCGCGCGTTCCTGATTGTCGAGCGTCTTGAATTTTTCACCGGCAATGGCACGGCGGACGATGATTGTAGGACAGGCATCCTGCCTGTCTCCAGCTTTGCTCTTTGAGGTTTGAGACAGGCTGGAAGCCTGTCCTACGCTGGATTTGGCGATGAGGTGATAATCGAACGCATGCAACGGCTGGCCAATTTCGAGCATGACGTAATTCGTCACGTCCACGACGTTGTTGATGCTGCGGATGCCGACTTTCTCCAATGTGCTGCGCAGCCAATCCGGGCTTGGCCCGATCTTCACGCCTTTGATGATACGCGCAGTGTAACGCGGGCAAAGCTCGGCGTCTTCGATCAGCACTCTAACGAGGTCGCTACAACGTAGGTCAGGCGTCGCGCCTGACTCTAATTTGGGATTGGAAGATGGAGACAGGCGCGACGCCTGTCCTACGTCTGGAATTTTGAGCGCATTGCCTGTCACCGCTGCGACTTCACGGGCGATGCCGATGACGCTGTTCAAGTCGGGCCGGTTCGGCGTGACTTCCAAATCGTAAACCACGTCGCCACCACTGCGACCGAGATATTCGCCAAACGGCTTTCCGATGGGCGCGTCGGCGGGAAGAATGAGCAGGCCGTCAACCTTGTCCGGCAGGCAGAGTTCCTGCGGCGAACACATCATGCCGTGGCTGGTGATGCCGAAAACTTTTCG
>PLZL01000170.1:1270-4595 GCA_003152145.1 Limisphaerales bacterium | reverse complement strand
TATTCGGCGGCGGAAATGAAGCACGGCCCGATTGCCTTGATTGATCCGCAGACGCCGACGGTTTTTGTCGTGCCGCAGGATTCGATGTATGACAAGACCATGGCGAACCTGGCGATGATCCGCGCGCGCAAGGGCCCCATCATTGCGCTGGCGACCGAAGGTGACAAACAAATCAAGAAAGTGGCCGACGACGTAATCTACCTGCCGAAGACTTTGGAGCCGCTGAATCCGATACTGGCCGCCGTGCCGCTGCAGTTGTTCGCCTATCACATCGCCGTCGTGCGCGGCTGCGACGTGGACAAGCCGCGCAATCTGGCCAAGAGCGTGACGGTGGAGTGAAAACGAAGCTTTCCAGTTGCTCCAATGACGATGGAATCATCGTCCGTTCATTCCGCGTCGAAGATTATGACGCGGTCATCGCCTTGTGGCGGCGCACCGAAGGTGTGGGGCTGAACGAATCCGACACACGGGCCGCCATCGCCGCGTATCTGCGACGCAACCCGCGCTTCAGTTTCGTTGCGGAGAAGGATGGCCGGATAATTGGCGCCGTGTTGTGCGGCCACGACGGCCGGCGCGGTTGCCTGCATCATCTCGCGGTGGCCAGACGGCTTCGTCATCGTGGCATAGGCCGGCAACTGGCCAGCGCTTGTCTGGCGAAACTCCGCAAGGCTGGCATTCACAAATGCAACATCTTCATCTTCGCCAGCAACACGGCCGGCATGAAGTTTTGGACGCACACCGGTTGGAGCCTGCGCACGGAATTGCGGCTGATGCAAATTCGTCTGGATGACAGAGGCGGTGCAATAGGAGACGGCACGTGCTGACCGGTCTTGGCAACGTGGACAAGCCGGGGAATCTGGTCAGACGTGGGCTGGTGAAATATGCTCGCGCTTTCGCATGAACAAACGCGCGCTCATAGAGAAGATCGTCGCCCGGCTGACGGATGAACTGGAGGTTTATTTCCGGGCGGCCCAGGCTTCGCGCGCGGAAGCCACGCACGAGCAGAGCAAGGCCGAGAACAAATACGACACCCGCGGACTCGAAGCCTCCTATCTGGCCCATGGACAATCCCGGCAGGCGGCGGAAATACAAGGTGCCATCGCCGCGTTCGAAAAGCTGGACGCGCGCAAGTTCGGCACCGGCGAACCCATTGAGGTCGGAGCCATCGTGGAACTGGGATTTAACGGGGAAAAGACAGCTTACTTCATCGGCCCCCGCGCGGGAGGCACGGAGGTGCTGCATGAAAAGCGGGAAGTATTGGTGATTACACCTCAATCTCCGTTGGGCGAACAACTCCTGGGCCGGAAGAAGGGCGATGTCTTGAGATTGAAACTTGCCGGTGTGCAAAACCAATACCGGGTGACGATGGTTGTCTGACCAACGGGTGCCAGCCCTCGCCTCATTCCCCTTTTTTCAACCGGTCTATCTTTTCCTCAAGCCGTTCGAGCCGCGCCAGTATTTTATTTTCCTCGTGAATAATACTGTGCTCCCGTGTGCCGATGAAAAAGGACGCCGCAAGCCCGCTCAAAATCCCGAAGAGGCCAATGCCGGAAACCATCAATATCATGGCCACGATTCTTCCCTCGGCGGTGACCGGATATTTGTCGCCATAACCGACCGTCGTGACCGTCGTCACGCTCCACCAGACGGCGTCGCCCGCCGTCTTGATGTTTGCATCCGGGTCTTGCTGCTCACAAATGAGGATTCCGACGGCGCAAAACATAATGAGCAAAAACGCCGACAAAAGGACCGACGCAACGCCGGTCCGGATTTTATCCTTCAGCAGCAGCGAAGTGATTTTGTGAGTCGCCCGAATCGCGCGCAGCAGGCGGATGACCCGCAGAATGCGCACCAGACGTCCCACCCTTAAAATCCGCACGTTCGGAATGCTGGCGATGAGATCAATCCATCCCCATTTGAGAAACGCCAGTTTGGATTCCGCTTTGTAAAGCCGGATTCCGAAGTCAATGATGAGGACGACACAAACCAGCGTGTCGAGCCTCCGAAGAACGTCTGAAATTTCCCTGGGCAGTTTGAAAGCCGCATCAGCACCAAGCGCTGCCAGCACGACTATCGAAAGGATTAGGACAACAATTTGAAAGACCCCGACCTTTTCCGGATGCTTTGAGTCCGTTCCGTTCATTCATTCTTGTTAGCCGTTTGGGCTGGCTTTTGCAATTCTGCATTCAAGCCGCGCAATTTGATGTTTCATCCTCCCTTCGTTGCTTGCTTCGATGTGGCAGGTTGTGGCTAAAATGTGTTGTGCCCGGCGAAATGAAAAATTGGCGCGGCTTGATGGTCGTGGTTGCTTTATTGTTCAGCTTTTGCCCGCCCGTTTTTTCGCGGCCCGTCCCGGCGGCGTGGCAGCCGGTGCCAATGAAGCGCCAGCCCGCCGGCACGAATTCAGCCCGATGGCACACCGTCACCGTCACGCCGCGACCCGACNNGCCCGCGTGGTATCGGCCGGATTCCACACACCGGGACTCTCTCTGGCATCTCCGCAATCCGTTGCATAATTTTGATCATTACGTCATCGGCATCGCGGACAAAAAATTCGTCCGCTATGGCAAATATCCGGAGAGGAATTCCAAACAGAATGGCGGCTGGGATTTCGCGGTGGCGCGGCGCAAGCTGGCCGTGCTGCCGTTCCTTTCCTACCAGCGCAGCCGGTTCAACTTTTACTTCGGCTGGCGCGAGCGCGGCGATTTCGGAATCAAGCTGAACCTGTCCGATTCCAACAAAAATCCGGTAAGAAAGCCGCCGCAACAGTCCGGCGCATCTTCTGGTGGATCCGGCATTTGATTTTTCTCGCTGCTTCGCGTGTGGATGAGACCGGTATCCCGCCACTTTTCAATGAGTCGTCCAATCTGATTTTTCTTGTGCGATTTTCATTACGGCGGGTGCTATAAATTGAAATTGAAATGACGCCCGACTCCGAATTGCTCCGGCGATTTGCCAAAACAAATTCCGAGGATGCCTTCGCCGAACTGGTGAAACGCCACGTGAATCTCGTTTATTCCGCCGCGCTCCGGCAGGTCGGCGGCGACACGCATCTCGCGCAGGACGTGGCGCAAACCGTTTTCACCGACCTTGCGCGAAAAGCCACTTCGCTTTCGCGCCGCGAAAGTTTAACGGGCTGGTTTTATACTAGCGCACATTTCGCCGCGACAAAAATCGCGCGGACGGAAAATCGCCGGCGCGACCGCGAGGAAAAATTTATGCGCGAACCCATTCACGAAACCGCGCCCGAAGCCGATTGGGAAAAACTTCGTCCGACGCTGGACGAAGTGATGCACGAACTCAAGGAAACCGACCGCGAAGCCAT
>PLZL01000170.1:0-1160 GCA_003152145.1 Limisphaerales bacterium | reverse complement strand
ACTTCTGAAAATTATGACCATGACCAAATTAAAACTCGGCATCAGCGCAATCGTTGTGGCCGGCGCGGCAACGGCGTTCGTGATTCAAAATCAAGCGCAGGAAAAACTGCGCGCGGAAAACCGGGTGTTGACGCAGCAACTCGCGCAACTACAAACCGACAATGAAAGTTTTTCAAATCGTCTTGCGGCGACTGGCGATTCCAAAAAACTGCCGGACGACCAGTTCAATGAATTGTTGAAATTGCGTGGCGAAGTTACACGGTTACGCCAGCAACAAAAAGTTTTGCCAGTAGTCGCGCAGTTGAAAACGAATAATCCGTCAAGTGCACAAATAATACAAATTCATTTGAAGGCGAGATTTATTTCTTTTCCCACTGATGGTTTGCAAGCTCTGGGCGTTAGCTGGGCGTCAGGCGCGCAAGGCGGCAAAACCGGACTGCTGACCGAACAACAATTCAAAATCATTAATGAAGCGTTGCAAGGTGCAAGTGATGTAGAAACTCTGGCTGAACCGGAAGCGGTTATGTCAAATGGAAGGCAAACCCAGATGCGCGCCACGCAATTCGTTTCCGTTAGTGGACAACCTGTAGAAGTCGGATCAATCATTGACGTTATTCCCCATTTTCTAACGAACTCCTCAACTTTCAATTTAACTCTTATTGCAACACTCGTCCAACTGACTGGTGATCCTTCTAAACCGGGCGCGCAGGTAATTGGAGCAACGAACCAAGTAACTTTATCTCCCGGTCAGACCGTTGTTTTAGAAAATGAAATTCCAAGCGGTGGGTGGCTGCCGGATTCCACCAACATTCTAGCAGGACCAAGAAGCTTATTGGTATTTGTAACACCATCACCTGTAGATGAGGCCGGCAACCTGCTTCATTTCCCACCACAAAATCAATAAGGCAGCGGAAATTTCGCCGTCAGTTCGCGCACGCGAGTGCGGACTTTGTGCGCAGCTTCGACATTTTTGATGTCCAACAGCACTTCGGAAATCATGTCCGCAATCGCCGCCATTTCCGCTTCCTTCATGCCGCGGGTCGTCACCGCCGGCGTGCCCAGACGGACGCCGCTGGCCTGGAACGGCGAGCGGGTCTCGAACGGAATCGTGTTTTTATTGACGGTGATGCCGGCCTCGTCGAGCGCAATCTGGCAATCCT
>PLZL01000017.1 GCA_003152145.1 Limisphaerales bacterium | reverse complement strand
AGCAACACAACCATTTGCCCCTTTTTCCACACTCCCGGAACTGTCAAACTTTGCGAGTCCTCCGGCAGAGCCGGAGGATTTCCTATGGATTAAAATTTGCCGGTGTGCGCGCATTGCCTTGTGGAATTATGGCGTAGGCGTCGCCGATGAGCGTCCAGTGATTGTTTAATTGCCGGCGCACAGCCTGGCCGAGAAACCAATGGTCGTCGTTGATATTGCTGTGCGTAGCGTCAACGGCGGTGTAGCCGATGTTCCAATCCAAATAAGTATTTCCCCCATTGCGGGTAGCGATGAGGATAATGTCCGCCTCCGGTTCGCCAGCGCCTAGCCCAAGTTTCTCCGCAGCGGTGGGCAACTTCAAATCGAACCGTCCGCTTAATTTGAAAAAATTCGTTGCCGTGCCGATGAGCCACCACTTCGTTTCCAAAATCAAATCTGAAATTCCATCGGCGTCATTGCCATCTCCATTTTGCCATTGATTGCCAAATGTCACGCCGAATTCGCTGCGCGAGGTGACCTCCAAAACTGGATTGACGGAATAGCCGTATGATTTTGCCGAGGCCGTGCGATTGAATTGTAAACCGGAGTTGAATTGCAGATGTCCGAAATCAACCAGGTCAGCATCGTCGGTGACAAGCGGAACGACCGCAAAGGCACAAACGCGAAATACTAACAGCAGCCCTACGAGAATCTTCACTTGTTTCTTGCCGACCAACGATTGATTGCTGATTTCATTTCTTCTGCCTGGGAATGAGCTTGGCGCAATTTCTCAAAACCGTTCTTCAACTGTTTCAACTCGCGCCGAATCCGCCAACGCAACATCGCGTGTCTGGCAAATTCGGGCCAGTTTGAAAACTTGACTGAAATCATGCTGCCATATACCCCCACCACCCATATCGCGTCAAACGAATTTTTTGGTGGCACGCCCGGAAAAAACGATTAAGATTTTCCCATGCGCACGAAACATGTTCGTCCCGGATTGGAAAAAAGAGCTTTGGTCGTCCGCTTGCGGAAAATAAAAGGCCAGGTTGAAGCCATTGAAAAAATGGTGGAAGCTGATACCGATTGTTCGGACGTGCTGATGCAGGTTGTCTCGGCGCGGCGAGCACTGAAATCATTCAGCGAGAAAGTTCTCGAATCTCACATGCACGAGTGTATCGAACATGCCTCAAGTCCCGCAGAAGGACGTGCAAATCTGCGTTCTTTAATCACTGTCCTGGAGCGATACATCGCCTAAAACATTTTATGCCACTGGAAAAACACCTGTGGGAGCACACGGCGGATTTGGTGCGCGACGCGGCAACAAAAGACACCGCTGAAACCTTGCAGCGGCTCGGCACATCGCTTGAAGGTTTGAGCGAAGAAGAAGCGGCGGAGCGGTTGGAAGTGTTCGGCCCGAACGAAGTCGCGCAAGAAAGGAGGCACGAGTGGCTGCACCGGCTTTGGGTCGCCGTCCGCAATCCGCTGGTGATTTTGCTGACTGTGCTGGCGACCATCTCTTATGCCACCGGCGATATGCGCGCCGGAACGGTGATGCTCTTGATGGTCATCTTGGGTGTCTCGTTGCGGTTCGTGCTGGAGACCAGGGCCAATACCGCAGCGGCCCAACTCAAGGCGATGATCAAAGTCACCGCCACCGTTGTGCGCAATGGCCAGGCCAAGGAAATCCCCCTCCAGCAGCTTGTTCCCGGTGACATCGTGAAACTTTCCGCCGGCGATATGATTCCCGGCGACGTGCGGCTGATTGCGGCCAAAGATTTGTTCATCATCCAAGGCACGCTGACCGGCGAATCCTTGCCGGTGGAAAAAACTGACGCGCCCGACTTGCGCACAAACATCTCGTCCATCGAATACACGAATCTTTGTTTTCTGGGCACGAGCGTAGAAAGCGGTTGCGCCACCGCCGTCATCGTTGCGACCGGCGTGCAGACCTACTTCGGCAAGATGGCCAGCAGCCTCGCCGGACAACAGGTCGAAACCGCTTTTGACAAAGGCGTCAAAAGATACGTCTGGTTGATGCTCACGTTCATTTTCGTGATGGTGCCGATGGTTTTTCTCATTAACGGCCTGGTCAAACACATCTGGGGAGATGCCTTTTTTTTCGCAATGGCGGTTGCCGTCGGCCTCACGCCGGAAATGCTGCCGATGATTGTTTCCGTCTGCCTCTCGAAAGGCGCGCTCGCCATGGCGAAAAAGAAGGTCATCGTCAAAAAACTCAATTCCATCCAGAATTTTGGTGCGATGGACGTGCTTTGCACCGACAAGACCGGCACGCTTACCATTGACCACGTCATTCTTGAACTGCATGTGGACGTTTTCAAAAATGAGAGCGAGGCCGTGCTGCGCGATGCTTATCTCATCAGCCATTTCCAGACCGGCTTGAAGAATGTTCTCGACCGCGCCGTGCTCAAATACAAGCAACTGCATGGCGAACTCGGCATTGATAAATATAAAATGGTGGATGAAATCCCTTTCGACTTCTCCCGCCGCATGATGTCTGTTGCCATCGAATGTCCCAACGGCGAACGACAACTTCTCACCAAGGGCGCGCCCGAAGCGGTCTTTGCCAAATGTTCGCACTTCGAGAGCGATGGCGAAATCCTGCCAATGGAGCCGATCCTAGTCGGCGACCTTGTGCAGCAGGTGGACGAATTGAGCGAGGACGGCTTCCGCGTCCTCGCCGTGGCGACGAAAAAACTCGGCGCGCAGACCACGTTCACCAAGGCTGATGAAAGCGGACTCGTCCTGACCGGCTACCTCGCCTTCCTCGATCCACCAAAAGATTCCGCCGCCAAGGCCATCACCGCGCTGCGGCAAAACGGCGTGACGGTGAAAGTGCTCACCGGCGACAACGA
>PLZL01000226.1 GCA_003152145.1 Limisphaerales bacterium | reverse complement strand
TTCGCGGCGGCGGCTTCGGCCACGACATTCACGCGGCGGCTGCCTTTGTCGAACAGCACCTTGCCGTCCGTGAGCGCGAAGAGCGTCCAGTCGCGACCGACGCCGACGTTTTTGCCCGCGGTGAATTTGCTGCCGCGCTGGCGGATGATGATGCTGCCGGCGGTGACGAACGTGCCGCCAAATTCCTTCACGCCGAGCCGCTTGCTGACGCTGTCGCGGCCATTGCGGACACTGCCTTGACCTTTCTTATGTGCCATAAAATTTTAAGCGTTGATTGCGGTAATCTTCACCACGGTCAGTTCCTGACGATGGCCGATGGTCTTGTGATAACCCTTGCGGCGTTTCATCTTGAACGTGAGTTTCTTTTCGCCGCGCTTGTGCGCCACGACATCCGCCACGACGGTCGCGCCGGAGACGGTGGGCGCGCCGACGGCGAGCTTGCCGTCGTTGTTGACGAGCAGCACGCGGTCAAACGTGACCGGCTTGCCCGCCTCGGTTTCGAGACGTTCGATTTCGAGCTTGTCGCCCGCGGCGACGCGATACTGTTTGCCACCGGTTTCTAATACTGCATACATAAATTTTCCCGCAAAGGGTCGGGCATTAAAGCAGATTTTCGCGGATTGTCAACGCCCAATTTTTTGGAAAATGGTTTGTTCGCTTGATGCGCCAGCCCGGAGGGAATGGTGTGGTGTCCGGCTGTGGCCGCTCCGGCTTCAGCTTGCTTCCGTCGCGGGGTTCCGGTCCGGCGACCGCGGCTGCACGTCCGGCACCGACGGTCCGCGCACCTGTTTGAAATGGATTGGCGACCGCAACAGCAGCGTGCCCAGGCACAAATCGGCGAACGGCAACACCACGTTGAAATTCTTCCCCATGTAACGGTGATGCAGCAGATGATGGCCGTTGAGCCGGAAGAAAATCCCCGACCGCTCGACCTGCCGTTTTTTTGGCAAATGCATGCACCAATGGATGTATTCGTAGGTCGCGTAGTAAACCGCGCACACCATTGCCGCGCCGCACAGGAGACCCCACCGGCCCGTCAGCCATGCCGCCAGCGCAAACGGCAGCAACCCCGCCGCCACCAGCACCGGCCCGTTCCACCACGCCATCGGAATCGTCTTTGCGTCCTTCGCATCAATCAAATGATACGTCTCGTCCGCGCGAAAGACGCGGTGATGCACCCGCGCGTGGCTCTCATACGGATAACGGAACTTTCCCACCGGCCGGTGCATCACGAAACGATGCAACGTCCATTCGAAGAAAGACGCGTAAAGCGTGGCGGCGACAAAACCAATCGCCGCCCAAAAAATGAAACCTGAAATCGGGGTCATTGAGGACGCAGAAGATAGCGGCAGCCTGCCGCAGGCGAAAGGAAATTCGCTCCTTTTATTCAACGCGTGCGGAAAACCGTTTCCAACCCATTGCGTCCCTGCGCCTTGGCGTTTGGCATTATTTCACCCGCGAAATGCTGGCACGCGTCCTCGGAGTCGTTTCCACCTGATGGAGTTTCTTCCGCGCGGACTCAAGCGATTTTCTTCGCCGCCGCTGCCAACAGAATCTTGAACGGATTCTTGCCGCCGGGCTGGACGTCCGGCACGGACCGGCCTTGCGCCTGCGCGAAGGCCACCTTCGAGCGCATCAGCAGCGTGCCGCAGCATAAATCCGCAAACGGCAGCACGACGTTGAAATTCTTGCGCATGTAACGATGGTGCAGCAGGTGATGCCCGTTCAGCCGGAAGAAAATCCCCGAACGCTCCACGTGCCGCTTCTTCGGCAGATGCATGCACCAGTGCATATATTCGTAGGCCGTGAAATACAAGGTGCTCGCCATCGTCGCGCCGCACAAAATCCCCCACTTGTGCGAGAACAGCGACCAGATTAAAAACGGCAACTGGCACGCAGCCACGATGGCCGGTCCGCTCCACCAGGCCATCGGAATCGTTTTCTTGTCCGGCTCATTCACGAGGTGATACGTGTGGTCCGCCTTGAAAATCCGGTGATGCACCAGCGCGTGCCGCTCATACGGAAACCGGAACCACTTGAAGGAGCGGTGCATGATGTAACGGTGCAAGGTCCATTCAAAGAATGAACCGAAAACGGTTCCGGCGACAGCCCCGATGGCGCACCAAAAAAAGAACGTGTCCATAACGATTGTGTTTTTGGAAAACTGGTGAAGAAAGGCGATCCCGGCTGCCGGGCTTCGGAATCATCGCGGAAGAGGCTTCCACCGACGATCCGCGCGCCTGAATTCGATCAGATCCTGTTTGCTATGCTTCACTCTCCTCCAAGTTCCCGTTCACGCAAGCTTTATTTCAACAATTCGCGGTTGCGATGCATGCGGTGGTCTCAACTGCCACCCCAGACAGCGACGCGGTTGGCGCGCCGTCGCGAGCAAAAATTTCAAAGCGCCAGCAATCCCGCCGCCTCCGTCATGGTCTTGCAGGTGATAATCTGCGGATGATGGGGGTAATGGAAAATCGTGAGGATGTTGAATCCGATGTCCTTGCTGGGGTCGGGAATCACGCGCACAATCATGCCCACCCCGCTCCGGTCAAACAATTCCATCGTCAGGCCAATCTCCTTCATGCAATCGAGGTCCATGGTCTCCAAACGGCTCAAGTCCACCAGCATGCGGAAACCCGGCGGCAAATCCGCCAGCAGCGTTTTCACATCCCGCCGTCCGCGCTTCAACTCCTCCGACCGCACACGTTGGATGTAACTCAAGCAAAGCAGCCGCCTCGCCTTGTTCGACGTCGCCAGAAACATGGGTCCACACTAATCTCTCCAGCACCGCATATCAATGCGGCGGGTTCCACAGAGCGTGCCGCCGAACAGGACGCCGCCGTCCCCGGACAAAAAAGGCCCGAAGCATGGCCTCGGGCCTTTATGTCAAGTTAGGAAACGATTATGGCAGCTTGTGAGGCGTTGACAACGTGCTCAACGAGCAGGTCACTTGCGGATTGGCGCCCACGGTGGTCACGGTATAGGTGCCGTTGGCCGGGCAGCCCGGAACGCTGTTNNTTTCCAGCGCCCATTCATTGATGGCACCATCAATCTGGCGGAGGTTGTTGATGCAGGCGTTTTGCTGCGAGGTGGCGCGGGCCTTGATGAAGTTGGGGATGGCAATCGCAGCCAACAGGCCGATGATGGCCACCACGATCATAATCTCCACCAGGGTGAAGCCAGCCTTGCGTGAGGTTTTGTTTGTTTTCATGTCTTATTCTTTGGTTTCATTCTGCGGCGTGAACGACGCAACAGGCGGGTTACACTAATTATTACAATCTTCGTTCACTTATTGCCTGTTGCATCCGCAACCGAACCCAGTTTTTAGCATTTTTGATGCCGGAGTG
>PLZL01000329.1 GCA_003152145.1 Limisphaerales bacterium | reverse complement strand
GAATTATGTATGCGCGGATATATAGCAAACTACAATGACGGATTGCTAATCTATGATGTTTCGAATCCTGCAAGGCCAATCCTTATCAGCCATGTGAATGATGGCGGCACAGATCTTCATGTGGCGGTGCTGGGGAAATATGTGTTTTTGGCGAATGATTATGACGGATTACGAATTTATGACGTTTCAAATCCTGCCAACCCGACAAATGTCGCAAGAGTTAAAGACACCGGTTATCCATGGGGAGTAGCAATTGCGGGAAAATACGCCTACGTTGCCAACAATATTGATGGCTTAATGATTTACGATATTTCGGATCCAAAACATCCAGCCAGCATCGGACATATCAACAACAACCCTCCGCGTGAAGTATTCACAGGCCATAACAACGATCACCCTCACTTCGACGGTTCGGCTTACGGCATAGCTGTTGCGGGACACCATGCTTACCTCGCAAATTTTGGTGACGGTGTGCGAACATATGACATTTCTAATCCAACCAATTTTATAAATATCGGCCACACATTTACAAATTACTTGGGATTTGCCCGCCGAATTGCGGTAACGAATGGCTACGCTTTCGTCGCCAACGCCAATGATGGACTGCGTATTTACAAAGTTTTTAACGACAATCCCCCTCAAAAAAAGTGTCCAATTTACGTAGTGGTGGTGATTATTTTAAGTCTGATTTTGTATCTGATTGTTAGAAAGTTCAGATGCTATAAAGTGCCATCAGCCAACTCCAGACTTGTTGATGCTTGAATGGCCAAACCCAACTCTATCGAACTGCCGGATTGCAGGCCGATCCGGATTTTATATGAGGACCGCACGGTCATCGCGGTGGACAAGCCGCCGGGTTGGATGCTCGTGCCGGACACCTGGCAGCGCACGTCGCGCAATTTGCAGGCGGCCATCACGTCGTCCATCGCGGGCGGCGATTTCTGGGCAAAATCGCGCGGGCTGAAGTTTCTCCGCTACGTCCACCGGCTGGACGCGGAAACGAGCGGCGTTTTGCTGTTCGCCAAAAGCCCCGGCGCGGTCGAGGTTTTTTCCGATTTGTTCGAGAGCCGGCGGATGGAGAAAACGTATCTGGCCGTCACGGCCGTCGAGCCGCGCGAAATGGAATGGGACTGCCGGCTCGCGCTCGCGCCAGACCCGCTCCGCCCCGGGCGGATGATTGTGGACGAGCGAGAAGGCAAGCCGCTGACTGGCCGCACGCACCAAATCCGCGTGCATCTGGCCGAGTCGGGTTGTCCGGTTGTGAGCGACGAACTTTACGGCAGGCAGATGGGCAAACTGGAATTCGGTCTGCGCTCGGTGCGGCTGGCTTACGTTGATCCGTTCACCAGGAAGCACGTTGAAATCATTGCGCCGACGAAATATTTCCTGAAGGACTACGGGTTTTCGCTTGGTAGGGCGGGCAGTCCTCTGCCCGCCGCTTACCCAGATACCAACGACGGCGCGCACGGAGTGACGCGCCCTACCAAATCTTGTTAATCCGCGTATTTGACGCTGCAACCGTAGGGTTTCGTTTGTGAAACGGCCACGNNGGTTTTATCAATCACGAACATTTGCGGCGTCGTTTCCATCCCGTAAAGATGGCCAATGGTGCCGGAGCTGTCGTCAATCCACGCGTCTGCGGTGATTTTTTTGTCGGCCATTTCCGCCTTGGCCTGTTCTGGCGTGCGATGGCTGGGATTTTTCGGGTTCACGGAATTGACAATCAACCACACGACGCCCTTCGCCGCCAAATCCTTCTGCAGTTCCGGCATCGCGCCGGTCTTGTAGTGGTTGTTGCAGAACGGGCAGTCGGAATTGTAAGACTCGATGACGATGACCTTGCCCGCGTAATCGCTCAACTTGACGGTCTTGCCGTTGATGTCGGTGCCGGTGAAGTCGGGCGCGGGCTTGCCGGTTTCCACCGCGAACACGGCGGTTGCGAGTGTCATTGCCGTCAGTAAAACAAATGCCTTTTTCATAATCATAATTGATGGGTCGAATTTACTATTCTGCTTCAGACAAGTAAACTACAATTTTGTTCAAGCCATCCGCTTCATTGTGCCGCATGGTTCAGGGCGTTCAGCACACTGCCCGGCGTCAAAATTTGCGGCAATACGATGGCCGGCGCGTCCGGCTCTTTCGGATAAACCAAAACCAGCGGCACGCCGGCCTGCGCGTAGCGACTCAATTCCGCCGTGATGGCGTCGGGGAAATGCGTGTAATCGCCGATGAGCGCGACGGCGTTGAGTTCCTTGAGCTTCGCGCGCACAGAGGGGATTTCGATGGCGAACTTTTTGTTCACCTGGCACGTCAGGNNCGGCCTGCCGCGCGCGCCTGCGCGACGGCTCCGGGCGACCAAGCCTGCCAGTCAATGCCGCCCGACGATTGCTTCAGGGAACCGGTTTCATTCGTTGGCATCGCGTTGCGCCAGCCTAATTCCTTTTCCAGCGCGAACACATAGCCGCCGATGAGCAGAATCAAAGTGATGATCGCAGCAGCGGTTTTGTGGTTGCGTCCTCGCTGGACGAATTCACCGAAAATCCAAGCCGCGAACGCGATGATGACCAGAAAAACGCCGAGCCACAAA
>PLZL01000324.1 GCA_003152145.1 Limisphaerales bacterium | reverse complement strand
GGCGAAATCGGCGGGCCGGTTTTCGTGGCATCAATGGTGGCGACCACGGCCCCGGCCACTTCGGGATTGCGGCGGCAAATGGCGCTGACGACGTAAGGCATGACGCCGGGCCGGGCCATCGTGGCCACGGCGCGCAACACCGCTGCGGCGGTGGTTTCGCGCTCCAGAACCGGCGCCGCCTGCACCCGATCGGCGGCTTTGGCGGGCATTTCCGGCACCGGCACCCGGCTCAAGGCCAGGAAGGGCGTGGCCGCAACCGCATGGCCGCCCGGGGCCGGCATCAGACAAACCACCAGGACGGCAAGCCCTCCCGCCGCGCCCAACCCGACCAGCCATTTTAATTTCATGCCAAACAAAACCGGCACCAGCCGAACATCTAGACAAGCTGCCGCACTTGGCCGTTTGGCAAAGTCTTTTGCAAAACGATCCCGGCTACGACCCGTTTGGCAACCGCCACCCGGTCACCAACGGTTATGTCTCTGCGCCAAGGCGTATGCCTGTGGTTTATGTTACTGGCCGTGTGCCGCCCAGTGTTTCCAACAAAAGCGTCAAAACTTTCTGCCCTTTATGTTCCCAGATCTCCAACAATTTTAACTGTTCCAAAATATGTTTGCACGCCTCCCCGTTCAGTGATTGCGCCTGTCTCGCGACGCGTTTCAGTCGGGTTTCGCTGTCATTTAAGTGAGTCGAAACCTGCTGGCGCAGGAAGCTCCCGGCGAGATTGCGCAATTCGGCCACGGCCTCGAAGTGCGTGCGCCGCTGGTTGGGAACCGCCACCACCCGCACCGCACCCGGCTCGCGAAGAAATTTCAAGCCCTGACTGGTTGAGCCGTTGCACAAATCCAATCGTTCTTTCAGGCCGTTCAAGGTCAGGGGTAAATGAGAAACGAAGGGCAAGCTATGGATTTCGCTGACGGAGCGGAGTTGAGCCGAGGGCGCAGGAAGAGTTGGCGGAAATGTGACTGACTTCAACTTCCACCGGCTCCAAAAGCCAGGTTCCTGACGTGTTCGTTTTCAAGGTTTCCTCTTCACGAAACAAAAATAATACCACTTATTATTGGCTTGTTCAAGAAAAATGGGGGGTGCCGCTCGGATGCGTCCCACCCCGACTGAGCTCAAATCAGAATGCCCAAGGGGCACTTTGCACAGAACTTTGCAACTCTTGAGCATTCACCCTTCTTGAGGAAATGCCTTTGCATGAGCTGTTTACAGAAACAGTGGGTTGATTCATCGGCATTGTTTTATTCGTTGCCCACGCTTTCATCCTTCGCCCAGAACGGAAGGCAAGAAGGTCATCCTGCTGAATCGCCGAGGAACTCCGCTTTGACCTGGCCCCTCCAAAACCGCCGTCTGGATCTCATGCAAGCATTCTATGAAACGCTCAATGCCGTGCAAAGTATCCGAGCCGCCCAAATTCGACAGCATCGTCGCATTGCTGAAAGAGTGGGAGCGCGAATTCAATCGCGGATGGATTTTTCGGACACAAGGAGAGCACTTATTCCGCCGTGACCAATGCGATCTTTGCTCCACTGCACGGGCTTTCGGTCGGCCCTTTCCCCCGCTCGACCATGCCCGTTCCGCTTCGCAAAGCCCGCGCTAGTCACGAGCGGCATGGATTGGCCGCATCAGCGGCGGGCTTCCGTCTGCGGCTCGGCGGCGGCGTTGCGCTCCGGCTTCGTTCCCGCCGTCTCTCCGCCTGCGCTCCACTTTTCCCGCTCGCCGACCACAGACCGAAGCCAGATAATCCGCATACGCGGGTAAAATGATGAATTCGTCAATCGGTTATCGGCGAATATATGGCAGTTCCAATCAAAATTGGCACAATTCGCAGCGTGGCGCACCAGGTAGGGCGGGCAGTCCCCTGCCCGCCGCAAGTGTGGTGAGCCGTCCGGATTGGCACGACCGGCACGCACGGAGTGACGCGCCCTACCTCTCGCACGGATTGTTTTTACGTGCGCCAAAGTTATTGTGATTTGCCATAGATTTTCCAATCACTGATTGAAAATTTGGCGAGCCAGTCGGCTCGTCGCAGGGACAACGCGATGAAACCTTGTTTGATTGTGTGGCTGTGGCGGTCGCGTCAAGAAGTTCTCTGGTCTGCAAATAAAAATTTGAAAAAAGTTATTCACAGGGAAAGTGCATCCGCACGGGATGGATTCGGCGCGCTCGCCTTCGTCCGATTGTATGTCTGGCCTGTGCTTGTCAAGGTTGTCCGAAATTAACAATGGCGCTGCGCGCCGGTGGTTCGGTTTGCGGCTCCACCGTTGACAAGCAGAGGCCAGACAGGGACTTGGCTCTTAAGGATTGCGCGCCGGGGATTCCTTGCCAGAAGATTTTTCAGTTTTGACGACGGCAGGCTGGTTGACCAGTTGCAACACCCACGAACCATGCTTGAGCTGATTGCGGGCGTGCAAATCGGCGTCATACAACGTGCGCGTCTGCCACATCTTCCAAACGATTTTCAACCAGCGCTGCCCCAAAGCGCGCAGCGCGCAGGCGTGACTTTTGCCTTTGGCGCGCAACGCGGCATAATAGGTTGCCGCCCACGGACTGAACTCGCGGCTTAAGTTTGCCCATAGATGCACGACGTTGCGCAATGACTTGTTGCACTGGCGGCGCAAATACACGCGATGAATCTGGCCGGACTGATAACTGACCGGCGCAGTGCCGGCCAGACATTGAAGACCTTGCGCATCGGGAAACAACGCGCGGTCGTCACCGATTTCGGCCAGCAGCCGTGGCGCAATCTTGTCGCCCGCGCCCGGCAGCGAGCCGAACAGTTTCGCGTCGGGATGCTGGGCAAACAGGCGGCGGATTTCCAGACGGTATTCGGCGATTTGAGTTTCGAGCAGTTGCAACTGCCTGGCACGGGCCACGGCCAGTTTGGATTTAGCCCGGATCGTCGCTTCCGAACCGGCGAACTCATGCGCGCGGGCAAAAATCTCCAGCCGCCGCTGATACGTCGCAGGCCGGGCGAGTTTGTGAACATGGAGGAACTTCTCCCGTTTGCGTTTGCCCGCCTTGACCAAAACTTCCGGCGTCGGAAACGACAGCACAAAACTCCACGCTGCCGGCATCGTCCAGTCGTCAAAGGCTTCCAGCGCCGCCGGATAATAATCATACAACGTCTGGCGCAACTGCGTGATCAAGGCCGAACGGTCGCGGATCAACGCCACTTCATCACGGCACAACAATCGCAGTTCCTTGGTCAACGGGTCTTGCGGAGCCAGTTGTTTCCAGTGCGCGCCGTCCAGCCGCAACGCATCCGCCAGACTCCACGCATCTATTTTATCCGTCTTGTTGCCGCTGGGCACTTTGCGCTGGCGATACCCTTTAGCGCTACGCGTATGCACCGGGAACACACGGCATTCCCGCTCCAGCAGCCGCTCGATGACCCCACCATGATTGGTCTCGACGGCCACCGCCACGTCTGGAAACGCGGCCAGTTTTTTACTGAACTCGTCCCAGCCACCGGCAGTGTGGTCGAAACGAAATTCGGCGACCGTTTTGCCGCCGGCATCCAGGACGATGACATCGTGATGGTCTTTGGCCCAATCGAATCCGGCATAATGTTTAATTTCATTCCATGCTTTCATAGTTTTTTGCTTTGTTGTTTCGGTTAAGTCCACTTGGTTCCGTCACCAGTCCACCTGATACAAAGCCCTCGCAGGGCATAGTTCTCTCAGACTTTTGGACGGGAGCCATCGGTCGGGCCGGTGTTCTTGACGCAGCCATTGAACTGGCCTGTATTGCTTAACCGTGAGCCGACCGTGGCAGTGGCCGCCGCGCGCAAGGCTATCGGCAACCAAGGCGACGGCGACACGGAACAGGTTCCTGTTCTCTTGAACCGAGCCGGTGCGCCGTCGCCTTGATGGCCATGCGTTACATTCTGTGTCGGCCAGACCGGTGCTCTTGACGAAGCCCTCGAACGGGCGGGTAGTGCGAAACCGTGTGCTGACCGTAAATGTTGGCGGTGCTCTTTTGCGGTTACTGATTTCGAGATGAGCCGGTAATCTTGACTTGGTCCTCGCAAGGTGCGCGATACTACAAACCGTGCTCAAAGGAATCAGCCGCGCTCGCGCGCCGCCAAGTTATTCACAACCGCGCCTCACTCGCCTTAACGGGCGGCTCGGCCCGGTCGTGAATAACATTGGAGACGGTATTAGGATACTACGGGTCGCGCGCTTAGACGCTCGCGCTTCCGTTCCTCCTTTGACCCGACCGCCGCCGCCGGGGTGTTTTCATCGCCGGAATCTGTCTGCTCGAAAGGAGATTTAAATGGTTTGCCACAATTCTACGCTGTTATTTCTTCGCGATCTTGCGTTAAATGGGTTCATTGCCGAACGAAACATTGCCCGGTTTGTGAAAAAGTCTGTTGAAAGAGCCTTTCATCGGAATGGCCAACTGCGTGAAATAGTGCCTTTGCACAATGGTCGCAGGCATGGCGTTGTTCGTGTCTGGCACAAAAACGGGGTTCTGGCCAACGAGGAACGTTATCAGAATGGCCTGCTTCACGGCGTCTGCCGCCAGTGGAGTGAAGCCGGACGGTTGCTTGGCAAATATCGGATGGTTCATGGCACGGGTATTCAGCGCACCTGGCACGAGAATGGCCGGTTGCAATTGGAATTTTCCACCGTGCGCGGTGATTTTTCAGGACGCTTTCGCATGTGGCTGCATGATGGGGCGTTGATGTCCGACGAAATTTATCTGCAAGGGCGTCCCGTCACCGACGAGGAATACCGTGCTGCCCGTGCAAAAGACAAATCGCTGTTCAAGTTGAATGGTAAAATCGGAATTCCTTTGCCGAAATCGGTCGCCACGGAAAAGCACATCCATCAAGTTTTTGTTCGCTCACTTTTGGCGCAGAAAAATCGCGCCGAAGTTGGGGAATGGTTGGAAAACGGCGGCAAGGCGGCGCGTTCACTCGGACGATTCAAGCGCAAGGCCGATGCAATGACATTTGTTGAGGCTCTTTACAATGCAGGCGCGACCGAGGTGATCGCGCCCGACATCTATGCCAGCAAAACCGGCGACCAGTTCGCCGATTGTCTGTTGGTGAAGCTAACGAAGATTACGCCGAAACGGAAAGCCGTTCGCAAAGTTTGTGCGCAATTGTCGAAGCGCAAACTTGGCGCATTCCAGCCGGACAAGGACATCGGCGAGTCGCACCTGTATCTTTTGCTGGCCTGATTCACAGCACAATCAGACAGTCGCTCATTTCGTCAAAGGTTAGCGCGCCGCACGCCGGGCGGCCTTGCAGCAGGCATTCTGACACGGCATCGCCGACCAGCTTCTCAACCGCGTCACGCATCGGACGCGCTCCCAGCTTCGGATGAAAACCTTTGCGCACCAGAAACGGCAGAACTGATTTGTCCAAATCCAGTTTGTGTCCGCGTTCCCGGAGGAATTCAATTTCACGCGCCAGGAATTTCTCCGCAATTTCCAACTGGTGTTCGTAACCCAAACGACGGAACACGAGTTTTTCATTCACACGCGCGAAAATTTCCGGGCGCAGGGACTGTTGCGCTCGCGTGAGGACGTGGCGTTCCAGCGTCGCCTCATTGGAATGTTGCAGACTCATCAATTCCGCCGAGCCGATGTTTGACGTAAGCCAGATGTAGTAGTTGCTGAAGTCCAGCGTCTGGCCGGTCGCCACCGTGATCCGCGCCGCGTCCAGCAATTGCAGCAGGATGTCCAGCACGCGCGGATGCTCTTTTTCCGCTTCATCAAACAGCAACGAGCCTTCCGCCGCGCGTTCGCGCACCGCGCCGAGATAGCCGACTTCGCCGAGCCGTGCGCCGAGCAGCAAACCGAGCGCCTCCTGATTCTGAAATTCGCTCATGTCGAATCGGAACAATTGTCCCGGCCCGAAAATCTGGTTTGTCGTCACAATCACCGTTTCCGTTTTGCCGACGCCCGTTGGTCCAAGCAGCAGAAAACTTCCGCGCGGACGGCCCGGTTTCGTCAGGCCGAATTCGCCGCGTTGCACCGCCGAGACGATGCGCGGCAGCACTTGGGACTGGCCGCGGATTTCGTGTGGCAGCAGCGTGTTCAGTTTCTGGAGCTTGTTAAGTTTGTTTGTGTCTATTGTTTTATTCATCCCTGAACTTTTACACGGACTGCCCCCGCACCTTGTGTCGCACATACACCGATGATTTTTTCCTTCTGGCAGAGTGGGCGCGTAATGCAGCGAATGAATCGCTGACCGAAACATAAAAACAAAACAACGCGTATGAAGATCATCAAACACATCCATCCGAAAAACCGTTCGCGGCTGCCGTCTCTCCTCGTGGCCGCCGCCGTCCTCGCCCTCAACACCATCCCGGCTTGGGCGCAGTCCACAACGTTCAGTTCCACCGACCTCAAGACCGGCATCAGCAACAGTCTCGCCGTAATCATGATGTTCGGCTTCGTCCTTGGCATTTCGTGCGTCATCTACGGCGGCTTCGCCATCCGGCGTGGCGACGTGGACCAGGGCAAGATGTCCATCATTGGCGGCGCAATCATCGCGGCTGCTCCGGCGGTCATTTTCGCCTTCTTCAAAATCTTCGGCCTCGATTCCAACNNCCAACAGCGCCGTCGGCGTCGGCAGCTTCTGACAAGGCGAAGCCTTGACCCAATAACCAACCCCCAACCGCCCACGAGCATGAAAACCGAACTCCGCTTCACCGATACCAACGCCGCGTCCGATTCCAAAGGCCGCACCTGGGGTCTCGAAGGCGGCTTGTTCTGGTGGCTCGTGTGCGGTGTCGGCGTGGCCATCACGGTGTTCTTCTTCATGCTGGTGATGGTGAAGACTTCGTTACTGACAGCCTTCCTCGTCGCGCTCGTGCCGGTCGGTCTTTGCCTTGCCTACATCTTCGGATTCCGGCAGGGCAAGCCGCCTGGCTACGACCGCGATTGTTTTGAGCATTGGTTTTCCGGAGGCGGTTTCGCCCCCGAAGTTCAAACCATCCGCTCCCGTCGTCATCCACTTGCGGAGGAACAACCATGACTCCCACTGAAGACAGCAATCAGGAAGCAAGGCGCCAGTCATTGCTTGGCCGGCTCAACACAGCCGAAGCGGCATTGCGCGCAAACCTGGACTTGAATTGCGCCAACGTGACAGCGCGTGTCCACATGCAAAGAGCACTTGCACACATTCAGGAAGCTTCAGTCGCTGTCCATGAAGTCCGCCGTGCCCGGACTGTATGGCAACTCGTGGAAGACCTCACAAAATTCAAGCGAAACGTGGACGAACTCCAACAAGAACCACCGGTTCATTCCTCAATAAGACAACCACGCTGATTTATGTTTGAACGCGCTCCCAATGGTTTTTTTGTCCGCAATCTGATTATCTTCAATCTGCTCCGGCGCGGTGGTTACGTGGCGAAGGGATTCGTCTTTGAAGCGCCCGACCTTACCAACAGCCAGGTTGCCGACCTCAATGATTTTCAGGATCAACTCTGTCTCCTGCTCGCCTCGCTGCACGAGAATCAGCGGCTGCAAGTGCAATACTTCTGCGATTCCGATTACAAGGGGGAATTGCTGCGCTACCAACAGGAGACGGAGAAATTTTCCAACGTCTGGACCAAACGCGCCCGCAACGAACGCTTCGCGCGCTACTGGCGGGCCATGTTGGAACGCCGGCTCCGCCGTCAGCGCGTGATCTTCTACATCTCGCGCCCGCTGGATAACGTGCCAAAATCGTTCCAGTCCGCCGCCGCCCGGCGCGATTACTACAACACGCTCCTCGATCAACTCGAAACCGAGTTCGGCCACGTCCACCGGTTGTTGCTGGAAATTTTCGGCTCCAGCGGTGCGCGCATCATCGTGGATTCCGGCGGCGGACATGGAAACGGCGGCACACCGCCCACGCCGCCGACGCCGCCCGCAACACCGCATCCGTGAAATCTATTCAGCAAACGCAAAGCGGCCTTCGGAAACGAAGGCCGCTTTTATTTGGAAACCGCAGAAGCGGATGCTACGCCTACGGCATCACCGCTCGATAAAACTGCCGACCCGAATTCGTTGCCGCAGGGTCGTTGAAATAAAACGGTGAATTTGTAAAGGTGAAATCCATAACCGGCGTCCAATTGAACAAATCTGTTGAAACCTCAATAACATAATTGGAACCGAGCGTGCCTTGCAGCATCAAATTAAAACCATTCGTGCCCAAAGGCGTTGTCGAGCCGAGGCCAAGAGTCAGTGGAGCAAGCGACACCACATACGCTCCAGCCAAAACTTGCCCGCTCCCGCCGTTCATATTCAAAGAACCTGTTATTGAATAAGAGCCGGGAGGCAATGTGCCGGGTAAAATGAAATTCAAATTCGTGCTTCCGTTGCCAGCCAATACAAAGGCTTGGACATAATTGGTCAGAACGGTGCCCGTGACATCGGCCAACGATATTGTCAATGTGCCGCTTTGGTTGACATCTGTCATATTCGTTGCCCCGACCGGCATCGACGCATTCAAGCCCGCCACACCGGTGGGAGCATAACCTGTGATTTGAATTGGGAATACCCCGCTAAAATTCGCGACGAAGCCAGATACCGACAGGCCATTTGTCCCGGTTGCATCGGTAAAGACCAGCGTGGGCGCGGGCAAGTTTGTTTGGGCACCGGGCATAACCGCGAGGCTGAATGCAAGTGTTTCCTCCACCAATCCGTTGGTGGGAACTGTGTTGCTCCAAACAATCGAAGAACCGTGCAGCACGCCGTCTGTGCCCAGCACAACTATGCCCGAAGGTAGCGGTTGTGTAACCGTGGCTTGTAAGGGAATTGCAAACGGATTTGCGATCCAAATCTGAGCTTGATACGTCTGATTGCTTTGATTTTGGAAGACAAAGCTTTTTATTGGGTTCTCGAAGCCGAAAATGTTTGTCGAAACTGGTCCACCCAGCGGTTTAGCACCCAATGGTTCTGCGCCGGACTGGATACCGTTTTGAACTGATGTCGGCCATTGAAGGCTAGTGCTGGTAGTAGCCACGCCATAAATCCCCTGGTTCTTGTCGAAGCCAAGCGCGTTGATGACGATGGCAGAACCGGGATCTGGCAACGCTCCATTCTTGTCGTTGCCGTAGTAAATCGTCACTTGTGCCGTTTGGTTCGCGTCCAAATTCGTTGTGGTCGAAACGATCATCGGGACGGTCATGGAATAATGCGTAATCCCCAGATTGTCCAGGTTGATGGTGGTGGTGTGTGTATACAAAGCGCTGATACTGAAAAATGCTGGCTGCGAACTTGTATTCTCCAGTGTCATTATAGAGTATTCCCCGATGATTACCACGGGTGTCGCGTTGAGGAATTGCTGAGAAAGCCATGTGGTTATGTCTCCGGTTATGCCGGTCAGCGATTGAACATCTATTTGTGAGTTCACGCCCAAGATGCTGCCTGTAATTGAAGCTGGCGCTTTTCCTTGCGCAATTGTGCTGAAGCCAGAGACGGTGTTTGCATATACAAGCCCGGAATAATACGAACATCCACTCAACGAAGAAATGGCTGTCATGTAAGACTGCTGATCGCCTGCAAGCTGTTGCTGATTTAACGGAGCGGTCAACAGTAACTCTCCCGTGTTCAGCCCTTCGGCCAAGGCATATCCGCCAACCGGTGTTGCAAAAGCGGTTCCCGCAACGGCTCCGGCGACATTCACCGTCATAAACAGCGGCCCCAACAAATCGGCTTGGCCCACCGAGGACTTCTGTTGAATATCGATTAGAAAATTATTTTGTGATAGCAACGTCTCATGGAGAAAAGCATTGCCCTGCGACCGGAGTGTTAAATCATTGACGTAGGCGGTTGTAAAATTAGCACTGGTTGGAGGTGCTCCTGCCAATAGGCTTTGCTCCTGTTGCTGAAGTCCTTGTTGGTAACTGGCATTGCGGTTTATAATTACCTGTCCAACTTTGCTGAGGCCGCTGCTGCTTCCAGCAATAACACCTAAAATGTCTCCGATTTTACTGGAGACAATGTCTTGATCCAGCGATTGTGCCGCTACAAACAAGAGGTCTTTACTGTCGGGAAGAACAAACGGCAAAATAATCCCGATGGTTGCGGAAAAAGCTGTCGCCGCCGCTTTCGCCTTGTCTTGCGTAATTTGATTGTGGAAATAATCACCTGTATTTCCCTCGTCTGTCGCGATACTCGCAAATGAATTCACCAATAGATCGCTGCTTGAATTGGCCAGTTGCGACACGGCCTGACTCACCGCCGGATCGAGCGAAACAAATGCCGAAGTAAATTGGATTGTCGGCTGTTGTTGGACAACCACGGAATCAGCAGTATCAACAGCCCAAATTGATATGCTTACTGGCGCAGTTGCGGTGATAGTCGCAGTTGCCTGACCGTTGGCATCGGTTGGACTTGCTGGTTGCAATATGGCAACGGAGCCTCCGGAATGAATTTGAACAATTTTTCCAGGGACCGGGTTGTTGTTTCCATCACGCAATGTGACTTTTGCGGTGATAATGCTTTGTCCATCCGCCGCCGCCGAACTCGGCGTTGCTGTCAAACTGGAGAGCGACGCGCTGACGGATAATCCCTGCGACGATCCCACGTTGATTGTTTTGGTGTAGGAGTTGTCGCCCTCGTTGCTTTCCGTAATCTCGAGGCCAGAATCAACCACAATTTTCACCGTGTGAGTTCCCGCACTGAGCGAACCGATGGAATAATCATACGTCGCCGCATTGAGGCCAGCAGCCAGTGAAGCACTATAATAAAAGACGTTCTTCACCGCCCCGTCCACGTAAAGGGTGTTGTGAAAACCACTGCCCGTAGCCGCAGTGCCGATGTTCGCCACATCCCAATCAACATACAATGTATCCGCCGTGGTCAATCCCGTGCTGTCGGTCGTGGTTCCAGTTGTCCTTGACACGACGATTGTATCTGACCAACCGGACAACTGGTAAGGAACCAGGTTGGGCTGGCTCGGATTGCTTACCGTGATCGTCTTGGTGTATGAGTTGTCTCCCTCGTTGCTTTCCGTAATCTCGAGGCCAGAATCAACCACAATTTTCACCGTGTGAGTTCCCGCACTGAGCGAACCAATCGAATAATCATACGTCGCCGCATTGAGGCCAGCAGCCAGTGAAGCACTATAATAAAAGACATTCTTCACCACTCCGTCCACGTAAAGGGTGTTGTGAAAACCACTGCCNNGTTGTCCTTGACACGACGATTGTATCTGACCAACCGGACAACTGATAAGGCACCAGGTTGGGCTGGCTCGGATTGCTTACCGTGATCGTCTTGGTGTATGAGTTGTCTCCCTCGTTGCTTTCGGCGATGGACAGTCCTGAATCCACTGTAATTTTGATCGTGTGTGTTCCCGCGCTAAGCGAACCAATGGAATAATCATAGGTCGCCGCATTGAGGCCAGCAGCGAGTGATGCCCCATAATACGGAGCGGTTTTCACCACTCCGTCCACGTAAAGAGTGTTGTAAAAGCCACTGCCCGTAGCCGCTGTGCCGATGTTCGCCACATCCCAATCAACATACAATGTATCTGCCGTGGTCAATCCCGTGCTGTCGGTCGTGGTTCCGGTTGTCCTTGACACGACGATTGTGTCTGACCAACCGGACAACTGATAAGGCACCAAGTTGGGCTGGCCTGGACTGCTCACCGTGATCGTCTTGGTGTATGAGTTGTCGGTTTCGTCGCTTTCGGTAATCTCAAGGCCAGAATCAGCAATAATCTTCAGCGTGTGAGTTCCCGCACTGAGCGAGCCGATCGAATAATCCGAATAGCCTTGCCAAGTGCTAGCGTTGAGCGCCGAGGGATAATAATAGACATACTTCACCACACCATCTACGTAGAGAGTCTCGTGGAAGCCGCTCGCAGTAGCCGTCGTGCCGAGGTTGGCAACAGCCCAATCTACGTAAAGGCTGTCCGCCGTAGTCAGTCCCGTGCTATCGGTGCTGGTTCCGGTCGTTCTTGACACCACAATTTTGTCCGACCAGCCCGACGGTTGGTAAGGCGTCAGATTGGGCAAAGCTGCCGCTTGAAAGATCGTAAGAAGTAGGAAAGCCGCGCCTATCAGTGAGGTTTGGAAAGTTTGGTTGGATTTCATATTTATTTTTCCTCATGTCCTCGTATCTGCCGTCCGAAACAGAAAGGCGTGACCTACTCACGCCCCGACACGGGCACTGGTATGCCCTCACTGGAACGCTTTCGGGCACGCCCGATGGGGGCGTGCCTCGAATGTGTCCAGTGAGCCAAAATTACCAGTTTTGTGTCGGACAGCAGCCGAAGCCGCAAATTTGTGATTGTTTTTTTGGTTACATGATTCGTCTATCAGAACAATTCGATTGAAACCGAACCTTTCGGTTTCTTCAAGAAAATATTTGAAGTTTTTTTGCATCGCGTGCGTCCATCGCCGTCCTGCTGCTGTCGGTGATGGACCGCTACCACATCGTCTCACAGTTCAAACAACGCGAACGCGTCGTCATCATTGACCCGGCGCAGACCTATTACGTCAGTCCGTTGCTCCAGTTTCAGGAGGCCAAGAATTTGCATGTCGAGCAGGCCGAGCTGGCGACGACCGCTTTGCTCGAACGCAATCCGAAGGATTTTGACCACGCCGATTTGTTGAAACAGATGTTTCTAAAATCTGCGTTCCAAAAAGCGCAGGACCAGCGCACGCGCGAGGCGGTCGAGTTTCGCGCCAAGCAGCTTCATCAGAAACCGGAAATCGCCCGCGTTGATATTCTCGCCACGCGCGAAAACGAAGTGCTCGCCACTGTCACCGGCCAGGTGATTCGCACCGGCATCTTCCAGGAAAAGGTGTTCACCGAAGCGTTCAATTTCAAGCTGAGTTTCCGTCTCATCCGCAACCCCAACATGGCCGCCAACGGTCGCTTCCCGACCGCCGTCGGCGACTTCAAATATGAAATCATCAATTAACATCCTCCTATTGTCCGCCGCCGTCGCCTTGGCTGAACCGCCTGAAGCGATTCAGCGTGTCACGCTTGATGAAACCGTCATCGTGACCGTTCCCGTCGCGACGAACCGCGTCACCACCATCAGTTTTCCTGGCCCCATCGCCGCGATTGATGCCGTGGGCGTGACTGCCGACGGCAAGACGCCAGGGCAGTTCCAGCTCGCGCACACGAAAGGCTCGACGTTCCTGTCGGTCCGCGCGCTCGCGCGCAAGGCCGCGACCAATCTCAACATTCGTTGGAACAAAAAGACCTACGTCTTCGAGTTGGCGGAAAGCGATACGCCGGTCCTGGCTCTGAATCTCGATGATCCAGCCACGGCTGAAACTGTTTTGCCCGCGCCGCTCGTGACGCCGACGCAGTTGCTGGCGTTGCTCGACAAGGCGAAGGCCTTCCCGTTGTTGAAAAAACAGCACCCGGATGCGGTCGCCAATGCCGAGGCCAGAACTTTCGGCGACGCGCCGCAAGTCACCGATTTCAACGACTACGAAATCCGCATCGAGGAAGTGTTTCGATTCAACCCCGAGGACACGCTGGTTTTTCATGTCACCCTGAAAAACAAGTCTGACCAGGAAATCCGCTATCTGCCGGAGAGTTTCTGTGTCCGCGTCGGCAATCGGCTTTATTACCAGTCCATCAGCGATGCCCTGGGTGTGCTGCCGCCGAAATCTGCCAGCACAGTCTATTTCGCCATCACCGGCACGCCTGACGGGGGGCGCAACGAGCTGTCCCTGAAAAATGAATTCAGTGTGCTGGTGACGCGGATCGCTTTGCCGCCATCACTTCCGACCATCAAAACCAACATCCCTTCAACCACCGAATAACCATGAAACCGCGCGATTTTCTCAATTTTTTCAAAACCAAGACGGGCAAATTGATGTTGTTCGCCGTGATTTTTGGCGGCGGTCTCATCGTGTTCAGTGCGCTCCGCGACAAATCCCGCAGCCCTGAAGACATCGCTGCCATGCCCGCACGAACGAACATCACCGACAAGGCACAGGTGGTGCAGTCAGTCGAGTTGCCGATGCAGCCGTTTCATCCACCGACGCCGAAACCTGAACCGTTGCCGGTGGTGAAATCCAACGGCGTTCCGAAAGTCATTATTGAACCGCGACCGGCGGAAGCCAAACCAGCAACGCTTACGCCTATCAGTTTGTTTGGCGATTCTGTCACCGAGAACGCCGGCAAAAAAACCATCAGTTCAATTTACGCGCCGTTTGGCCGGTTGATTCCGTGTGAGACGGTCATCACGGTTGACTCGGCTTCAATCCAAACACCCATCATCGGTCTCGTCACCGAAAACATTTATCATGCTGACAAATTGGTGATCCCCGCCGGCACGGAAGTTCACGGCACGGCGCAGGCCGACCGGCATCGCGAACGCATCGCCAGTGGCAACAACTGGACGCTCGTATGGCGGGGCGGCGAGGAACTCCATTTGAAGGCCATCGCCCTCGACCGGGAGTTTTCCGGCGACCAGGAAGGCTGGGGCATCACCGACGGCAGCGCCGGATTGCGCGGCCAAATTCTCAAGACCGATGACATGGCGGAAATCAAATTGTTTGCCGCGACGTTCCTGTCCGGTGCCGCCGGAGCTTTGACCGAAAAACAGCAGACCATCTTTGGCCCGATTAACAGTCCCACCTTGAACAACGCACCCTTTGAAGGCGCGCAGAAGGTGATCGAAACCTATGCGCAGCAGATTTACGACGCGATCCAAAAGGACGGTTACTACGTCCGCGTGTCCAGTGGGAAACAATTTTATCTCTACGTTTTGCAAACGATTGACCGGGCTGACGCCGAAATCGGCGGCTCGGAAAAGCCGTTTGCCGAGGATGCCCCGACCGCGGCGGAGAGACTGGAAAATGCCCGCGCCGCCTTCGCAACCAGTCCACAAACTTTTCAATCACCCTCAACCCACATCAAGCCATGAAACATCTCGCTCTCATTTCTCTCGTGTTCGTTGCTTCCTGCGCCTCGCGCCCGCAACTGTCCGTTCGTCCCGTGCCGCCTGCGGCTGCCGCGCCGGTTGAATCCTTGCGCCATCCCGAAATGGTTCGCGCCTACCACGTCGGGCGCCACGTTGATCCCAACCATCCTGAAATGATGGCGGAAGGTCATCCGGTCTATCGCATCGAAGTTTCCTCGCGTTGGAACCTGCATCCCGGCCCGCCGAACGCCTCCAATTTGTTGAATCCGCCATCGGATGCCGCTTTCGCGCCGCCGCCGACCAATGACGTGATCATCGCGGAGATGAATCGTCAGCGCGAAACCACAGCGCTCGTCATGCAGCAGGCCATCCGGCTCGCGCAGTCCTGCCAGGAATTGCAGAAGATTTTTGGCGAAATGAAAACCGTCGCCCAAAACAATGCGCTGTTAAACGCGCGCATCATCGCCGCCGAGCGGCGCATCACGGATTTTGAAAAGGAATTGCAGAAAGCTACCGCCTCACCGTCGCCGTCCACCAATGACGTTTCCAACTTTTCACCGGAATCAAATGATTCCCCCAAACCTTGAAATCAATTTGCCGGAGCGGGACGGCTGGGCCGCTTCGTTCCGGCGAACACGGCAAATGCCGCGCAACAAAAACAACAAAAAATAAGTCGTTATGACAAAACCAAGAACATCCGCGCCTACCAGCGCCGGCGGCAATGCCGCCCCAGCAGACGAACCCAACTTTCGGACCAACCCGGAAGTGAATGCGAAAATTGATGCCCACATCAAAGAGAACCCGAAGTATTGGAACTACATTCAAGCCATGCCCCGCGACCGGCTCGAACGCACGGTTGTTCTCAACGAAGTGCGCGAACTGGATCGCCAGCACAGGATGCGTGAGGGGATGATGAAACGCATCAATGCCAACCCCGCGCTCAAGAACGCCTACGAAACGCTGGTGAAAGACCTGCCCGAAGACCAAAAGGAAGGCGTCATCGCCCAGATCGCCCGCACGGCGCGGCGGGCCGTGGCCCGCACCCAGGGACAACAGCAACAAAGGCCGGAAGGTGTTGGCGTCTGAATCAGCCCTCCGTTTGCCATGGTCGCAGCCGAACACGGAAGCCTGTCACTCCAGCAGGCTTCCGTGTATTTTTCTGAAATGTCCCCCTGCAAAACCCGTGGCAATAGTTCAGATGGCCATTTTACAGAATGTATTCACTTGTTGCTATCTGCACACATTATGTAATAATGGCTTCGTGGCCAAGAACCATCAGGAAGAAGTGCTGAAGCTCACGCGCAAGCTGGGAGTGCTGCGCCCTCGTGACCTGAAATCCAGCGGCGTTCCGCGAACTTATCTCAAACAACTGGTTGAGCGCGGCGATTTGCTGAAGACCGGACGGGGGCTTTACGTCCAAACCGGCGCCCCGATGACAGAGAACCACTCACTGGCGGAGGCGGCAAAACGGTCGCCGAAAGGAGTGATCTGTCTCATATCCGCCCTGCGTTTTCACGGTCTCACCACGGAGAATCCAGCCGAAGTCTGGATGGCGATTCCACGCGGAACGCGGCCACCAAAATCCGCCACCCCGGCGCTGCGCGTGGCGACGTTCTCCGGGGAAATGATGACCGAAGGAATCAAACGGCATGTCATCCAGGGCGTGTCCGTGCCCGTCTATTGCGTCGCAAAAACGGTGGCCGATTGTTTCCGTTTTCGCAACCGCATCGGCGTCAACATCGCGGTCGAGGCGCTGCGCGATGCGTGGCGGGACAAGAAGGCCGCCTCCGAGGAACTCTGGCATTATGCCAAGGTCTGCCGGGTGCTCAATGTCATGCGCCCTTATTTCGACAGCCTCGCATGAAAAATCCCGCCGCTTCAGTCCATGCCCGCCTGGCACAACGCCGGGCAAAAACGGGGGAAGACTACAACATGCTGCTGGTGCGGTTCACGTTGGAGCGGTTGCTCTACCGGTTGTCCCGTTCCAGTCATCGTGAACAATTCGTGTTGAAAGGCGCGATGCTCTTCGCGCTCTGGGAACCGGCACTGCACCGCGTCACGCGGGATTTGGATCTGCTCGGCTTCGGACATCCTTCACCAGACCAGTTGGCGGACATCTTCAGGGAGTTGTGCCGCATGGAGGTCGAAGCCGATGGCGTTGATTTCGATCCGCGCTCGGTCGTGTGCGAGGACATTCGCGCCCAGGATGAATATGCCGGAATCCGGGTGAAGCTGCGGGCCAACCTTGGCAAGGCCGTGGTGCCTTTGCAGGTGGATGTCGGTTTCGGCGACGCGCTGCCCGTTGCGCCGGAAGAAATCACTTTTCCCGTTATGCTGGGCATGGCAGCGCCCAAGTTGTGGGCCTATTCGCGCGAAACCGTCGTGGCCGAAAAATTGGAGGCCATTGTAAAATTGGGAATGTTGAACTCGCGTTTCAAAGATTATTTCGACCTGCATTATCTCGCGCAAAAATTTCCCTTCGAGGGTGCCTTGCTGGCCAAGTCCATTGCGGGGACTTTTGCCCGCCGTGGCACCGCGTTTCCCGAAGGGCTGCCGGCTGGCTTGACGCCAATGTTTGGGACCGACCCGGAGAAAACTCGCGGCTGGCAGGCGTTTTGGCGGAAGACCGGGCCAAAGGCCGCAGCCCCGACGCTCGAAGCCGTCATCCAATTGTTGATCGAATTTCTGGAACCTCCGCTGGGCGCGGCGGCAAAAGGAAAACCTCTGACTGCGACTTGGAAATCAAATCGCTGGCAAAAGTAAACGCCGCGTAAACAGTGCGTTGACGGCCTGTGCCGGATTTCCCAGCCGGTTATCAACCGTTAATCTTGTGTTCCAGCAGAATTTCCACCTTGATTTTATCTGCAAAAGCCATCGTCGGCGGGCGGGCGGGTAGTCCCTTCAGGTCAAGTTGGCCCATGATGAAGGACGACCGGCTAACCCATTCTGGATAACGGGTTCGCACAATCCGATTCCAAATCAAGGTCTCCCAGCCGCCCATTCCAAAACAGGCGAGCAACCCACAGCCGTAAACGGGGATGGATTGGGTGCGGAGAAAAAAGCAGATCGCAATTTCAGAGTCTTCGGGCGTCTTTATGTTGCGAAACTCATCCAGCCGCTTGAAATATTTTAGCCGGGCGCTCTTGTGTTGATAAAATACCAGGTCGGCTTTCTCGACTTTTGCGCCCACCGCTGGCGCAAGCTGCACATGCGACCGCGCACAGACCGCAAGGTATTTCCGAAATTCTGCGAAAACCTGCTCTTCCAGATGCGTGTAGCTCTCAACCAGATGTTTTTTGTCGCCGTGTTTGCGATCATCCAGCGGTGGCCGCGAGGTGAGGACAATCAGATCGTCCGGCTTGATGAATTTGAAATGTTCCGGGCCGAGCTTCTTGTCCTTCTTGGGATCAAACGGCGAGTTGAAAAGAATGTTCCCGTATTCGTATCCCAATTTTGACAGGGTAGCGGAAAGCTCTGAGAAAGCAGCCCCATCGCGGATCTTCGACGGCTTCGCGACCTCGCCGGTGCGCAGCGGCATCGAATACGCGAACCCGCCTGCGGCATCGGCCACTTCGTTGGCCTCATGCCCGAAGAAATGCTGCGTCGCTCGACCGTCACCGGCATCGAGATTGATCCGTTGACCGCGCGCATCGCCAAAGCGCTTTATCCCGACGCTGACATCCGTGCTCAACCGTTTGAGCAAACCAAACTCGCCGATGGATTTTACGACCTCGCGGTCTCAAATGTGCCGTTTGGCGATTACACCGTTCATGACCCGCGTTTCAACAATTACAAATTTTCCATCCATGATTATTTTTTCGCGGCGGCGCTGGAAAAGGTGCGGCCCGGCGGTTTGCTGATGTTCATCACGTCGCGCGGCACGATGGACAAACTCGATTCCACGCTGCGCGAAATGCTCTCCACGCGCACGGAATTGTTGGGCGCAATCCGTCTGCCGAATGACGCTTTCAAAAAGAACGCCGGCACGGAAGTCACGACCGACATCGTGATGCTTCGCAAGCTGCGCCCAGGTGAAACACCCGCTGGCCCGGCGTGGAAGGAAACCGCCGAACATACCAACGATAGCGGCGAGGCATTCACCATCAACGAATACTTCGCCACCCGACCGGAAATGATGCTCGGTCAAATGCGCCTCAACGGTGGAATGTATGGCGGCAACGAACCGACGCTGGAACCGGACGGCCGCAATTTGACGGAGGCACTGGCCCAGGCGGTTGAACAACTTCCGCAGGGCATCTACGAGGCGCAGTCGCACAAAATCGCCGCGCCTTCGCTCGAAGAATCCATTCCCGCGCCCAATTTCGTAAAACCAAATGCCTACTGCCTCCACGACGGCATGGTCTGCATCCGCGAGGAAAATGTTTTGCGCCCGCTCACCGACATGCCCAGCGATACGCGCTCGCGCATCCGCCATTTGATTCCGGTGCGGGATGCGGTGCGGGATTGTCTGCGGGCGCAAATGGACGGCAGCCCCGAGGAACGCGTCGTCGAAACGCGGCAACAACTCAACCTGGCTTACGACCGTTTTGTCGGGCGCTTTGGTCCGGTGAATGTTCGCGCCAACCAGCGCGCCTTCGACGGCGACCCAGATTTGCCGTTGCTCCTCTCGCTGGAGAACTACAACGACGAGACGAAGCGGGCGACCAAGGCCACCATTTTCACCGAGCGCACGATTCATCACCGGCAGCCGGTTGAATCGGTCGGCACGCCGAAGGAGGCGTTGCTCGTCACCTTGAACGAGCGCGGTTGCGTTGACCTCGACCACATGGCTGACCTGCTCAACAAACCAGTGCAGGAATTTTTGTCCGACCTGAAGGGGATCATTTTCCTGAATCCGCAGACGAACCAATGGGAGACCGACGACCAATACCTTTCTGGCAACGTGCGGGAGAAACTTTCAATTGCAGATGCGGCGTCAGTGACCGATCCACGCTTTGCCGAGAATGTCGAGGCGCTGAAATCTGTCCAGCCAGCGGATTTAGCGGCGACGGAAATTGACGTGCGATTGGGCGCGGCCTGGTTGCCACCCGAAGACGTGCAGCAGTTCACCAATGAATTGCTCAACATTCCATCTGGCGTGGAGATTGGCCACATCCACGCGCTGGGCGCGTGGCATATCAACGCGAATTGGGAAGCACGCGGCGCAACCGCGAACACGACGGATTGGGGCACCGACCGTTACACGGCGCTCGAATTGATTGAAGACGCGCTCAATCTCAAAACCCCCACGGTCTATGACACGGTGGATAAAAAACTCGTCGTCAACGCGCAGTCCACCGAGGCCGCGCGCGAAAAACAGGAACGCATCAAGGAGCGTTTCAAAGAGTGGGTCTGGTCGGATGATTCGCGACGGGAACGGCTTTGCCGCCTCTACA
>PLZL01000148.1 GCA_003152145.1 Limisphaerales bacterium | reverse complement strand
ACTTCCACGGCCAAATCCACTCGGCATCAAAACAAGTCCAGTCGCGCAAGGTTTCAAAATCGGTCAGCCGGATGGAAAACAGCTTGCGGCGTTTTTCTTTTTTCCCCGTCTCGCGGGCTTTGCGGATTTCGGTCATGGTTGGCATTTAAACAAACGTTAAGACCATCCGAGGAACTCATGTTCACCGCCATACAATGGAGACGATTTGATCATTTCTTGTATGTTGTGTTTGAGATTCCCCAGCCAAGCACGGCCGTGGTCTGGAACATCCGTCTTTTTAAGTTCTGAATCTATGTCGCCGAGTGCCTTTTGCAGCCTGTCCGAATATGCGCCAAAACCAATAAGTTCAACAATTGTCGATGACAGACCACCCGCAACTTTTCCATCAATCGAACGGCCAGCTAACAAATCAAACGCGAACGCGAAGAATCTCGGCTGCTTGATTGACACAGATTCAGCGATTCGCTCAGCGTTTTCTTCATTTTCATTGGCAATCTTTAAGAGGACAGCAGCGTGATTTGCCAAGTCGAGCAAAGCTCTGGACCCGTCTAAAATTTCATTTCGGACATGGCGATTCTTCAGAGCACAAAAGCAACGGTAGGCTCGTTCGGCATTTTGAGAACGGAGATAATCCCAAAATTCATGCCCGCCATAGGTATAAAGTGGATTCCACCCGCCCGCCCATTCGCGCCAGTCCGTCTGGTTGAGAACAGTAATGTGCCTTTCCAGAAGTGCGAAACCTTTTTCTAAATCCGTTTTTGCAGTCCCTATCGCAATTTGATTGCAATGGTAGCTGTCATTGAGATTTGTATTGATTTCCTGAAGTATGCGTTCTCCAAGTGGGATAAGTTCAGGCGGCAGCGGTTTGTTTAGGTGCAAATACTGGCTCATCACATCCGCGAGCCGTTGAGGCCAATTATCACCCTGGGCCATAAACTCCATTATGACAACTGCCTCCGAAACTGGAACACCCGCAAGCCAAGGTCCCCGACCAATTATGTCTGCCACGTCTATCGGAAAAACTGATTTTTCTGCGATTAAATGGAGCAAAAGTTTGCGGTTCGTTGGGGTCGCGCCGATGAACGAAATCGGAAACAGCAGCGCCCCCTTATCAAACGACGGATTTTCTGCTAATCGTTCCAGATAATTTTCAATATGGACGGAATCGGAACGATAACACCCTGAACAATAAATGCCAAATCGCCATTTGCCGGTGCGATCCGTCATCTCCGATTCAAGTCGTGTGATAAAATGGCGATGCGAGTCACACTCTCCTAATAATTGCAGGAATTGACTGGCCATGAACGAGTTTGCATCTTTTATCGCATTCCAAGCATCGTCTGTCATCAGTTTTGGATCCAAAGCCGCCTCCGAAGCAATAGCACGAAGTTTTTTTTGATAGCGGTAAACACGACCGTGTTCACCTTCTTCCCATTCCGAGTCAAATGCATTATTGCCGGTGGATATTTTTAGACGAAGAACGAAATCGCCGTTGTCGAAGCGTTCGCGAAGAACGGCAAAGTGCTTTATAGCAGCCGCCCATTTATCTCTAACATCTCCCTCGCCTGGCCTTTTGCTGTTTTCGATATATCGCTCCTCCACCCAATGGAGGGTGCTCCTTACCTGCCTCACATCGGAGGACAATTTGCCGCTAAAAGTCCAATCAACCAATTTCTCCATAATGGCCACTAACTGGTCTGGCCAAACGTGACCGAAGAGTTGTGACGCGCAATGTTCAAATTTGTTACCTGCAATCTCTGCGATCTCTTCGTCTTCCGATTGCGTGAGTTCAAAACGAATTTCTACCAACCTGTTCATGTAGTCGTAAACATCACGCCATAACCGGCGCGGGGGCGGCTGACCTAAGCGGCGAGCCGTCACTGAATACCCTGATAAACTTTGCGGAGGCGCTGTTACAAACGCGACAACATGAGCGCCCAATAGCCGATGCGTGCGATTTTCAGATTTGAGAAGTCGTTCAATCCATGCGCCTCGGTCTTGGTAAGACATTGGGAAATCGTGATACCAGTCCACAAAGCATTCACAAAAAAGATGGGACTCTTTTAATTGCTTTGTTTCTTCAATTTCTTTCAGAGCCAGCAATTCAAGACAACGCATTCCAGAAGCGCAACTTTCTCCTTCATACGCCAATTCGCGTAATGTGCTAATCAAACCATACTCCTTCCAGCCGCTGTTCGATTTATCTTGGAGCTTGGCTTCTAAGAATCTTGCCGCTCTAGCGGGAACTGCGCGCGCTAAACAGTCAATGTGGTCAAAGGCACCAGATATTTGATTGCTGGCTTCGAGTGGTCCATTTTCGCCAAAGACGTAATCCCAAAAAGTTGATGTTTCTGGAAGGTCAACCGTGACCATTCTCTCCAAGAACCGTCCGCGACTGTCCTTGCCGAGAGCCTTAAATAAGATTCGCATTGAATCGTCTTGCGTTGACGCAAGTTCCTCAAGCGCGTCTTGCCCATACCGCTTGGCCCGCAAAGCACGATAACCTTCGTGTCAGAATTTTGCAGCCATTCAGTCAATTGCTTCAGTTCGGCATTCCGGCCAATGAGAGGCACTGAAATCTTGTAGTCTTTAACTCGTTGTTCTGCTTCCCATGCTTCAATCCAAGATTTTGCTACCGGCCCAGAAAAATATGTAAGCCGTAACGCAGGATGTGCGTTCACAAATCCAGCCAGTTGCGCTGCATCGAATATTTTTATCGGTGTTTTCCCGTCGCTTCCTTCGGCGATGGCTTCTGCAAGTTGAGTCCGCTGCTTCTGGAGAAGCGCTCCATCAGGAGTTTGGGTTGTCGTCTCCACACCAAGTTGGAGGTTGGTAAAAAGTGCATACTGACAACAGTGTTTGGGCTGAGACAGACGGTTGAGAAGTTTTGCCAACGCCCCTTTGACATTGTTGTAAAGATTTGAAAACGCCCGCTGGCGACCTTCACCGGTGATGCTTCGCGCTTTGTATTGGAAGACATTCCAACCCGGCAATCCAAATGGCGATTTAGAGTCAGATGAGACATCGGCAGGGACTGTCCACTCTCCATCTATGCCTCCATCCGCTCCGGGCTTTTCGGAAAGAATTGGAATTGTCGTCACAGAAGCAGAACCTTCCGCTATTACTACGGCATTACAGAAATTCGCAAAACGGACTGAATCTGAATGTTTTCCAAAAACATCTTCAATCTTTTCAGCGGTAATTTCAGAACTCATGGCGTCAGATTCATAAAGCCGCCAGCGGCGAGAGCTTGCCGCCCGCCCANNGGCAGCGTCAATCCGCGTTCATCCCGCCTTCAATCAATTTCGGCGCGGCAAGCTGCGGTTGAACTCTTTGCGCTTTTTCGCGCAGAAAGGAGGCAATTATTTTTCCGCGCTAAACTTCAGGCTGCAATCAAAATTTCCGTGTCCGTGATTTGCAGTTCAACGCCAGCCGCCTTCGCCGCTTCCTGAAGCGCGGCGTTCAACATCGCGACCGGGTCTTTGCTGACTGCGAGCCGGCGCATCAAGCCTTCGCCTTTTTTGGCGCCGACCGTGAGCATCAATTTCAGCCCTTTGCGCTTGCAACCAACGCGCGTGCCGTCGGNNTTTGATGAAGGCGTCGGTATAATGCGCGCCAATGCCCGATTTGTCGGTGAAACCGGGCGGGAGTTTTTCCTTTGCCGCCGCGTTGATGTCACAGAGTTTTGTCATATTGATTGTCCCGTGACGGATTTTTCCAAAATTGTCCCGGCCTGTCCATCCGCCATTTCCCGTTCGTGCCGGACCAGGGCGTAATGAATCATTTCAAACACCAAGCCCCATTTGTGGGCGCGCCGCTCCGCGTCGCAATAACAGCCGGACGGATTCCAAAGCCGCTCCCACGTCAAAACGTCGTTCAAGGGTTTTCCGAGCAGCGGTTTTTCGCCGGCGATGCTACGCATGAACGTTTTGGCGTCGTTCAAATACTCGCACTGAAATTGGTGGCCGGTGT
>PLZL01000203.1 GCA_003152145.1 Limisphaerales bacterium | reverse complement strand
GCGGTTTCCATCAGGCTGATGAACACGTCTTCCAAGCTCGATTCGATTTTTTCCCAGCGATATGTGTCGGTCATCCACGGGCTGACACTGGCGCGCAACTTATCCGCGTCACGCCCGCTCACATGCAGCGTCGAGCCGAACGCGACGACCTGCTCGACGCCGGGCAGCTTGCGGATTTTGTCAGCAAGTGCGGACAGATTTTCGCTCGTCACCGCCCACGTCGTCAGCCCGGCGGCCTTCACGACTTCGCCCGCTGTCCCGCTCGCGAGCAGATTTCCATAGGCGATGTAGGCGAGCCGGTGACAGCGTTCCGCCTCGTCCATGTAATGCGTCGTGACAAGCGCGGTCAGGCCGTCGGCGGCGAGCTGGTGAATCTTCTCCCAAAAATCGCGGCGCGCCTTCGGATCAACNNCCAGATTCTCCTCGATGGTCAAATCTTCGTAGAAGCTGAACCGCTGCGTCATGTAACCGACGCGCTTTTTGATTTCGGGCGACTCGCGGCGGAAATCAAGGCCGAGACATTGGCCGCTGCCGGCGTCGGGCTTGAGCAAGCCGCAGAGCATCCGCAAAAACGTCGTCTTGCCGCTGCCGTTCGGGCCGAGAAAACCGTAAATCTCGCCGTGACGAACCTGCATCGCGATGTCTTTGACGACAGTGCGGTCGCCGAATTTTTTCGTGACGCCGCGCACGTCAATGGCGAAGTCGGAAGCAGTCATGACCATAGAAGCGGCTTTGAAGCATTTGATTTCCGAGATTGACCAATTAAAAATGCCGTCACAGCGCTGAATGCGTTGGATACGATAATAAATCCCCACCATGCGCACCACAATTCAAAGGGACTCCAACCGTCGTTGATTGCATAAGGCTCGATGACCGAAAGGCTGGGAACGCCGGAGTAACTACCGATGCTTTCAGGAAAAAAAACCCACAAATTCAAAACGCCAAAAAGATTCCAGGCCAACAGCAAAAAAAAGAATACGATTGCTGTGCCGATATCGGTGGCGGCATCCGCACGCCGCCTTTTGATGAACAAAACCGGAACACAGAGCAGCAAAGAAATGAAAACATTCCATGGAATTATTGTGATCGCAAAATCAATTTCCGGAGGGATTTCGCCCCGGATCATCTTTGTTTCGATCGAATTTACGAGCCTTGGGAAAAATCCGGCGCAATAAATGGAAATCAAAATGACAAGGCCAAACCAGGCGCAGCAGGCAATTATTTTAATGCCGGCTTTCATTGCGAAGGTTTCACATCCACCGGCTGGCCGGGGCGAAGTTCCGCCGCGTCCGCCGGCGAAAATTTCGCCTCAATCATGAAGACCAGCTTCGAGCGGTTCTCGCGGTTGTAAATCACCGGCGGCGTGAATTCGGCCTGCGTGGAAATGTAATTCACCTTTGCGGAATAATTTTTCGCCGCGCCGTCGAAAGACACCTCCACGTTCCGGCCGGTTTTGATTTGCGCCAGCGCGGTTTCCGGCACGAAGAACCGCACCTTGAGATTTTCCGGCGGCAGCAGCACGACCACCGGATTTCCCGCCGCGATCCATTCGCCGGCGCGATACAGCGTGTCATGCACCTGCGCGTCCGCCGGCGCGAATTGCTGCTTCTGATCGAACGACCATTTCGCCTTGTCGAGCGCGGCGGTTTGCGACGCGACCGCCGCTTGGGCCACACGGATTGCGTCCTCACGACCGCCGAGCTTGGCCGTTTCCAGATCCGCCGCGAGCTGGTCAACCTGCGCCTGGTCCGCGTCGCGTTGCGCGCGCGCCTGATCCAGTTCCTCCTTGGAAACCACGTCGGCGATGCCGAGTTGCTTGCGCCGCGCCAATTCGGCGTCGGCCAGTCTCAAGTTGGCCTTCGCGCGCTCCAGTTGCGCATCAAGCGAGGCGATTTCCGTCGGACGTTTCCCTTTCGTCAAATCGTCCAACTGGGATTGGGACTGCGCGAGGTTTTTTTCCGCCTGCCGGACGGCAGCGGCCTCGGAACCACGCTCCAGTTCGAAAAGCAGTTGTCCGGCCTTGACCGAATCGCCGCGCGCGACCGCGAGATTCGTAAGCGCGCCGCCGAGCGGCGCGGCAACATAGACGTATTCGCCCTCGATGTAACCTTGGAACGCGCCGGATGAATTGCCGGAGCAACCGGCGAGCAGGGCCGCCGCGAGCACGCACGCGGACAAAACCAGGATGGAACACGTTTTCATTGGCGACTTTCGCTTACACCACCACTGAACAAGATTCTTGTTGACGTGTCAAACGTTTGTTTGAATTATCCGTTTGAAAATGAAATTGAAGCCGCCAGCCAAATCCGGGGACGCCAGCCACGACGAAACGCGCCGCCAGCTTTTGGGGGCGGCGGGCGAGGTGTTCGCCGAGGCCGGTTTTCGCAACGCGACGGTGCGCGAGATTTGCCGGCGCGCGGGCGCAAACGTCGCCGCGATCAATTACCACTTTGGCGACAAGGAGAAGCTCTACACCGAGGCGCTGCGTTACGCGCAAGGCAAGGCGCTGGAAAAATATCCACTTCTGCTGGACGTGGCCGCCGACGCACCGCCGGAGAAAAGGCTGCGCGCCTTCATCCAGTCGCTGTTGCTGCGGATTTTTGACAAAGGCCCGACGGCCTGGCATGGGAAGCTCATGTCGCGCGAAATGATTGAGCCGTCGGCGGCGCTGGATTCGCTCGTCGAGGAGCGGATGCGCCCGATGGCCAGCCAGCTCTGGCAGATTGTCGCGGATATTCTGGATTGCCCGCTGAACGACGAGCGGGTGCGGTTGTGCGCCTTTAGCGTCGTCAGCCAGTGCGTGTTTTATCATCATTGCCGCCCGGTCGTGTCGCGGCTGTTTCCGAAAGAGGAACTGCCGGACGCGGCAGGCATCGAGCGGCTGGCCGACCACATCACGCGCTTTTCACTGGCGGCCATGAAACATCTGTCCGCGACGAAGCATTGAAATTTTTAACACCATGAAAAAACTGAAAATCATTCTGGCGCTGGCATTGGCCGGGTTTGCGGCCAGCGGGAACGTGACCGCGCAGGACGCCGACACCAACTCGCCTGCGTGGCTCACGCAGCCATTGTCGCTGATGAGCGCGCTGAATATTGCGTTGCAGCAAAACCCCACGATTCTCAAGGCCCAAAACGATCTCGAAGCGTCCCACGGCGTGGTGGTGCAGACGCGCGCGGTCGCGCTGCCACAGGTGCAGGCGACCGGCCAATACAAAGACACCGATCCGAACGCGGTTGAGGGTATCGGCCCGTTCTCTGTGCCGCACGAAAACTGGAACGCGGGCGTGCAGATTGTTCAGTCCATTTATCAGGGCGGAAAGCTGATGGCGGCGGTGCGCGCGGCCAAGGTCACGAAGCAGCAGGCGCTGGCGCAATATCAGGCCACGCTTGCGGACACGCTGCTGGCCGTGCGTCTGGCGTATTACGACATCTTGCTCGCGGCGGAACAAATCACCGTGAACGAAGCGTCCGTCAATCTGCTGCAAAAGGAACTGGATGATCAGCAACGCCGTTACGACGCCGGCACCGTGCCGCATTTCAACGTGCTGCGCGCCAGGGTTTCCGTGGCCAATGCGCGTCCGGCTTTGATTCAGGCGCAGAATAATTATCGCATTGCCAAAAACAATCTGGCCAATCTGCTGGGCTATAATCTGCCACGCGAAATCTGGGACAACATTCCGCTGAACCTGATCGACACGCTCGACGCGACGCCGTATCAAATCAATTTGCCCGACGCACTGCAACAAGCATTGGCCAAACGCCCCGAACTGGTCGCATTGCGCAAAACGGAGGAATTGCAGAAGCTCAACATCACCGATGCCTCATCCGGCTACAAGCCAAACCTCCAGGTCTTTGCCGGCTACAACTGGTTCAACGCGCAATTCACGCCGCCGGTCACGCTCAATCACGACATCAACGGCTGGAACGCCGGAGCCCGGGTAAGCTGGGACATTTTCGACGGAATGTTGACGCACGGCAAAGTCGTGCAAGCCAGGGCGCTTTACGCAAAATCCAAAACCTCCGTGGACGAAGAGGCGCGCAACATCGAACTGGAAGTGCGCACGACCTATTCCGATTTCCTCGAGGCGCAGGAAGTTTTGGAATCGCAAAAAACCGTGCAGGCCGAGGCCGAGGAAGCCCTGCGTGAAGCCAACGCCCGCGCCGACGCCGGCACCGGCACGCAGCTCGACGTGCTCGATGCCGAGAATTCGCTCACGCAGGCGCGCAGCACGCAGGTGCAGGCGTTGCACGATTATGATGCCGCGCGCGCCCGGTTTGAACGCGCCATCGGCGCGGACATGATCCAAACCGCGGCGGCGAAATAAATTGGGCACATTAACAGGGAAAACTGGATTTGCCAACCTTGAAATGCACAGAGCCTGATTCAGCCGGTGTCGTCGTGGAAGATCGGCTCCCGCCGATCGCCGCGATTCATCACATGATAAATCGCTCCCTCATATTCCAAACGTATTTTACGGGCCATCGAGCCGAATATTCCCATAGACCCGCCAACTGTCAATAGTGAGGACTGACCCGTTTACGTTTACGTTTACGTTCCACCAGGCCCCAGACGACGTTCGTGTCGCCGGTGGTGTTTTTGCTGCGTATAACCACTTTTACTTGAATCAGTCGGAATTCATCGGAAGCGCATGTGTTTTGTAATCGTAGGGCTGTTTAAATTCAGCCTCGATAATCAATTTTCCTGCTTCATATGATTCTTGACCCCACACAAACCATTTTCCAATGGCTTTTCCGTCCGCAAAGTGCATCAACCATGTGCAATGGTCGCCATGCATAGTGACGACCAAGGCATCAGTTGCGCCGTGTCTAATCTGTTCGAAATCAATATCTGATATACCTGTTGCACTTGTCTTGTAATTGTAAATAGTTACGTCATATCCTTCATCAGATGCGGTCCGGAATTTGGCTAACAGTCCCCTAGCGCCAAGCATTATATCCTCATGCGCGTCTGTATTAGTGTATTGGAGGCGTGCAACCCAATCCCAATCTCCATTCGTTTTATCCAAGCCAACCAATACGCTTCCGGGAGGGCCGGAATTGGTTGTAATATTTTTGTATTTTAGCGGAATTTCTTTGAGCATACTCAGTTCGGTTGGCGTGAATAAATTGGTGTTCGAGATGAGATTGGTATATTTCAATGGACAAGGCTGTGAATGTTCTTGGCCATCCACAATAACGACTATATTGCTCTGGCTGGCAGCATCCAAAAACATGATGGCTGGTTGCCTGGTTGAGTTGGTCTGCCCAAGAAGCTTATAGGCAGATAATAGCAGGTTCAAAATCAGGCAGATGTATTGCAGTTTCATATAGTCTTGGTTATTGAGACGATGCGTTCAGATCAAATCCAAAGGATTCCGGCGTTGTGTCATTCGGTAGCGTTACACCAACAGCCGCGCCTGCCGCTATGACCTTTTTCACGCAATTATTAAAAATACCGTTGAACCTTCCAAGATTAGTGGAAAGATCTTCGGTGAAGGTCAATCCATCAAGCATTTCGTAGAATCCGATGTTAAACCCTTTATTGGTGGTGGAGGTGCTTTTATCAGGGTCAGACAGGGTGCCCGGTGCGGTGTATTTCCAATCTAACGGATCGTTATGGCCATAACCAACCGGATCATTGAGAAAATGAGTGCAATTCGTGCTGACGAACAGATTCACAATATCAACCGGAGCGTCGCTGCTTATCTCCCACCAGGCGTGTCCCCAATCGCCACCCACAACTTTAAAATGATTCGTGCTGGTCGGGTCTGGCTGGTGAACAAACACCTCGAAGTGCGACACATATTTATTGACGAAGTTCAAAAAGGGCACATACATGGGGTTATTGGCCACGGGTGTCGCGTCAACCGAGCCGCCAATGGCTGCCACGCCATGCGCCCGGCCCTGTGAATCCTGATATCCTAGTCCCGAAATCGCGATCTGTTCGTAAGGAAGGTCCGCGCCTGCCGTGATCCATATCGGGCACGCAAATTCTGGATTTGCGCTAGCGCTGGCCAACACCAACACGGTCTGGCCTATTACTCCCGGACCCCCGATGAGGTATGACAGCTTCTCTTCGGAATGCTCGCTCTGACTGATGAGGCTAGGGTAGTCCGCGTCCGGCCCGCCCAGCAACACCCCTTCCTCAACTTCACCAGGGTCAAAATTCCATGTCCCACACGGCCCATCAGTATGCTCGTGAGAATTTCCAAAGCTGCTATAATGATACACATCCTTGCTCTTGATAACCCCGCCTGAACCCAACACCCAGACAGTGTCGTCGGTGTAATCGGAATATTGGTCGGAATATTGGTCTTCCGCGAAAAACCTTCCGCCCGTCGTATATGAATAGTTGAGCTCAGCATGCTCCGTGTAGTAGTTGTAGCCATTTACAGGCCCGGACGCGGCATCGTAGCCCCAAATGTCCGAACTCACCAGCAGTTCATCCGGTTTGTCCGTGATGAAATTGAGCCCAGGGTCGCCGCCGCCTGCTGGAATGGCGTTTACGTCAAAACTCGCCACCCCGCCCGGCGTCACCGGCACGTTATACGCCTCCCAACTGCCGTTCCCGTAGTTGGTCCCTTGCACGCCATTGACCCAGACCGCCGCCGTCGTGTCGGAAATGCTTCCGCTCACGTGCGTCGTCAGCAACCAAAGGTCGCCGTCAACGCTGTCCAGTGTCAAGGTCATGTCGCTTTTGACCACAGTGATGTTCGTTGTGCTCGATAATCCCGCTGAATTTGTCACGCACAGCGTCACCACATTCTGCCCTTCGGCCAGGGGCAGGTTCTTGGCCCATAAAACCCCCGTCCGTTCCACGATGCCGCTTACAACGTTCGTGTTGAGGTTGCTGTCCGTGATTTGGGCCGTGACTTTCGCGCTGGCATCCTCCGTCCAGCCGCGCAGCGTGAAACTGCTGCCACAAATCTCTATCCCATTCGTCGGCCAAGTCAATTTGATTACCGGAGCGGTGGCCGTGCTGTAATCCAGCGTGACACTGAGGGCGATGTTGGTGGTGTTCCCCGCCAGATCGGTGGCATGGAGCACGATGACGTTTGGGCCATTGGTAGTGAGCGGAAGGTCATAACATTGAAAATAATCCGTCGTGTATGACAACGTGTTGGTGTTTATAAAATGCCCGGTGATGCTGCCCGGTTGGTTGGTGACAAAGGACACCGCGTTGCTGACATCAAACATGACACTGGCGAGTGGCATCGCGCTGTAACCCTGCAACTGGATATACGGCGTGGCCACCACATTCGTCGTGGGATTGGTGATGAAGATTTGGGGCTTCGACCGGTTCAACGTGACGTCTGTGCCAAACCAAGACGGCTGCGCGTTGGTGGCAAACCCCTTCAAGCCAAACCAGACCTGATAAACGCCGTCCGTAGGGCCGAGACTCACGTGAACGATTCCGTCATAATTCGTCCAGACGGCATCGTTCAGATTCGTATCGTTCACCAGCACCGCCTCGTGATAGGGGATGCCATTCAAAACCAGATAGCTGCCCGTGGCGTTGGTGACGTTGAAATTCTGGTTCCCCAGATTCACGGTGAACTGGATGATGTTGGGGTCATAGCCATGCTGATAATCGTAAAACAGGGTGTATCCGTTGGCATCCCGATTGGTGCCGCTTAATGAATAGGAGCCGAACCAATACCATTCCCACCAGTCGGGCAGGCCGTCAAAGTCCAGATCGCCCTTGCACTTGCCCGCGCCGCCGGCGGAATAGATGGCGGCAATTTCCGAATCGGAAAGCGCCCGATTGTAAATCGTCACCTCGTCTAGTTGACCGTTGAAGTAAAAGCCCTCGGCCTGTCCAATCATCAAGGGCACGTCCGCATTGGGAATCGCCCGGTCGCATGTGTCCGAACCCGCCGCCACGCCGTTCACATAGACCGTGTAGGTGTCCCCGCTCCGGGTCAAGGCCAGATGATACCACGCGCCGGGGTCGGGCCAGAAATCAGCGTTGACCAAAAAGATCGGTCCGTTGACCGGATCGTTGATATGAAAGTCAATCACGCCACCGCCCGTGGTGAACCACCATTTGTTCACGTCGTAAGGCCCTTCGTCGCTGCTGATGAATGCTCCGCCATAGGGATGGCCTTCGTCGCCCCAAGGATTGTCGGCAAAGTTCGCCCACAACTCGATGGTGAAATCATTGTTTCCAAACGCCCACAGGTCATTGTCCGGCACGCTCACATAACCGCTGTTGCCATCCAGATCAAACGCCTGTCCCACTTCGCCGGAACTACAGGCTGCGCCGCCCTGCAACGTGCCGTTGTTGGTGTTGACGAGGTCGTCGGCTGTGCCGTCGCCCGCCCACCAGCCGATGGCGTTGGAAGAGGGAGCCACGCATTGCGGATTGTCCTTGCCCGCGCCTCCGGCGTAATAGATGGCGGCAATTTCCGAATCGGACAACGCCCGGTCATAAATCGTCACCTCGTCCAGCGAGCCGTTGAAATAAAAGCCTTCCGCCTGGCCGATCATCAGCGGAATATCCGCGTTGGGAACCGTTCGGCTGCACGTGTCCGTGCCGACGGCTTCGCCATTGACATAAATCGTATAGGTGTCGCCGCTGCGGGTCATGGCAAAGTGATACCACGTGCCGAGGTCGGGATTAAAATCGGCGTTGACCAGAAAAATAGGGCCATTGGCGGGGTCGTTGATGTGGAAATGCAGCACGCCCCCACTGGTGGCAAACCACCATTTGTTCACGTCGTAAGGGCCCTCATCGCTGCTGACGAAAATGCCGCCGTCGGGGCCGCCTTCCCAACTGGAGGGATAATTGGCAAAGTTTGCCCACAGTTCGATGGTGAAATCATTGGTTCCAAATGCCCAAGCATCATCATCGGACACGCTCACATAACCGCTGCTGCCATCCAAGACAAATCCCTGACCGACTTCACCCGCTCCAAAGGAGCTTCCGCCTTGGAGCGCGCCATCATGGCTGCCGACAACGTCATTGGCATCGCCGCCCGCCGGCCACCATGCAATTGCCCCCTGTGGCAGCGGGATGGAATCAATGATGGTGAAGTCCAGAACCACTCCTTTTGCCTGTCCTGCCTCGGCATCGGCCAGTTGCATCGTATGGCCTTTGTCTAGCTTGATAACATTAGCTGCCAGCGATTGACTCATTTGTTCCCGACTGGCATAGGTCTTTTTAACGGAAGGCGTGGCAGCCGCAGTCAACGTTTGCAGATTCTGCTGGATGGCCTTGTAATCAACCGCTTCCAGCAGGAATTTCCGGCCTTGAACTTCCGCCCATTCCTTGGCCACCGGCACCGCATCGGGCGCTCCATCCAGATTGAATGCCCTGCCCCTCACAATCTTCATCGTCCCGAAATCCAGCGCCGTGTCGCTGGCCGTCACAGCATTCGCGCCGTTGGTCCCGGCACGCAAGGTGACGACGCTTTGCTGCGTCCGCACCGGCGCTGTGTCAAACCATTCCGTCCATATCTCCAGGCGGGTTGTTTCCGGGTTCAATCCAAGATTTTCAGGCGCGGGCGGGCACTGCCGCAAAATGATGTTTTGTTCGAGGGAATTTGGGGTGCAGACATATTGCACGTCCGCGTTCAAATCGCTGAAGGCGCTCGTGTAAATCACACGATCGGGCCACTGGACTCCGCCGCCGCAATCCCGAACTTCGGCCAGGGGCACGGTCTGTCCACTGGCTGTGTCGTAATAGGCCAGCATGATTGGCCGGAACGAGAGACGATGATTGTCAGGCGTGGTAATGGACACGGGCTGCGCCCCGCCGAGGCTGCCGGCAAAGCCGACCTTGTGAAGGCCGAACCCGGCGCGGGCGCTGTTGGACGATAATTCCATCCGTTGAATGTCAGATTGAGACACGGAGCGGGCCGAGACGGCGGTAGTGGCCAGATGGTTGCTGGCATTCAATTGCGTCGAGCGCAGGGCGGTGTTGCCGGGCACCCGGCGCGTTGCGCGATTGACGGCGGAAGAAAATGGCGAGCGAACGACGCTCGTGACATTGGTTTGAATGGAAACCGGCCGGTTTGCGTCTCCGCGCGCATTCCAGCTCGCCGAGGCCAATATCAGGATGATCAAATACAAAGTTTTCATGAGCGCCTTTCTTTTTATTTTCAAGGCTGAGGACTGGAACGAAAACGACGATGATTCATCCGCTGGAAGCTGATGCTGGAGCGGGGGCACGAAGAAATCCGCCGGTGAAAGCATGTTTCCTCCCCTCCGGCTGAAAAACGCACCAGTCGTTTGCGTTCAACCCACTGTCCGCCTGCTTTCATGAGCGATTTCCTCCCGCGCGCTTCAAATGGACACACGCGCAGAAAAGACGAGTCGTTTCTACCCCCCCCCATTCAATTAGTCAAGCTATTTATTAAAAATGACAAAATATGGTTAGCTTTTCGCAATTTCCGTTGAGCGGTGGCGGGAGGTGGCGGGAGACTTCCGGTGATGGCGGGCGAGGTGGACTTTTTTCCCCGAAAAGGGAATTTCAATCACTTTTCTGCAAATTGCGAATTGACGAAACCGGCGGCTTCCGGGAATTTTGTTGCGTCATGTCAAAAATCCAACGCGCGCTGATTTCGGTTTCGGATAAAACGGGCCTGATTCCGCTCGCACAAATACTCGCGAAGGCTGGAGTCGAAATCATTTCCACCGGCGGCACCGCGAAAACCCTGCGCGAGGCCGGGCTGAAAGTGAAGGATATCAGCGAGCACACCGGCTTTCCCGAAATGCTCGATGGCCGCGTCAAGACACTGCACCCAAAAGTCCATGGTGGATTGCTTTTCATTCGCGGCAATGCCATGCACGAAAACGCGGTGAAGCAGCACGGCATCACACCGATTGATTTGGTCGTCGTAAACCTTTATCCATTCGAAGCCACGGTCGCCAAGCCGAACGTCACGTTGCACGACGCGATTGAGAACATTGACATCGGCGGGCCGTCAATGCTCCGCAGCGCAGCGAAAAATCACGACAGCGTGACGGTGGTGGTGGACCCGTTCGATTATGCGGAGGTCGCGAAGCAGATTTCAGAAACCGGCAACACTACGCTGGAACTGCGCCGCAAGCTGGCGGCGAAGGTGTTTGCGCGCACTGCGGCTTACGACGCGGCGATTGCCGCGCATTTGCAGAAGGATTTTGCCGCCGACAAAAATTCACTGCCACAGGTGCTGACGATTTCCGCGCCGCTCGCCCAACCGCTGCGCTACGGTGAAAATCCGCACCAAGCCGCCGCACTTTACGGCGGATTCAAGGAATTTTTCCGGCAATTGCACGGCAAGGAACTTTCCTACAACAACATTCTGGATTTGACGGCAGCGGCAAGTTTGATGGCCGAATTCAAGGACGATCCGCCGACGCTGGCGATTCTCAAGCACACCAATCCGTGCGGTGTCGGCCGGGGCGCGAATCTGCGCGAGGCGTGGGACAAGGCGTTTGCGACGGACAGGCAGGCACCATTCGGCGGCATCATCGCGGTCAACCAGCCACTCGACGACGCGTGCGCGGAGGCGATTGCGGAAATTTTCAGCGAGGTCATTGTCGCGCCGGATTTTTCGGCGGAGGCGCTGGTGGTGTTGCAGAAAAAGAAAAATCTGCGGCTGCTGCAAATCATGAAATGCCCATTGTCGGCGCAGCCGTGGGACGTGCGGAGCGTGGGCGCGGATTCATTTTTGCTGCAGCAGCGCGATTTGAAGACGACTGCCGCCGCCGATTTAAGAATTGTGACGAAGCGCAAACCGACGGAAATCGAACTGAAGGCGATGCTGTTTGGCTGGCGCGTGGTGAAACATTTGAAGTCGAACGCGATTCTTTACAGCGGCGCGGACCGCACGCTCGGCACNNGGCAGCGTGGTTTGCAGCGACGCGTTTTTCCCGTTCCCTGACGGTCTGCTCGCAGCGGCGGACGCGGGCGCGACAGCGGCGATTCAGCCGGGCGGTTCGGTGAAGGATGCGGAAGTGATTGCGGCAGCGGACGAGCGCGGGATGGCGATGGCGTTCACGGGCATGCGGCATTTCCGGCATTAAACTGAATCCTCCCCGTCCCTCGTCCTCGTTTTTTTTGATTCGATTACGAGAACGAGGAGGACGACGCGGACGAAAAATCAGCGGATGAGCAGGTAAATCAGCGCGAATTGGGCGGTGGTGACGGCGGCAATGAGAGTCCACACGAAAAACTCGCGGCAGCGCAGACCGCGCTGCCGGGCGGCGGCGAGCCAGAATTGTAATTTCGCGGAGCCAATCGTGATAATGTCGCCGTTGCGGAGAGTTTGATTTTGAAACGGCTCGCCGTTGACGGTGATCAGGGCGCTCGGCGCAACCGCAAGATTAAAACCCCCGCTTTGAAATCCGAGCGCGAGGTGCTGGTCCCAGACGCCATCGTCGTCCAGTTGCAAATCATTGTCCGCTGCGCGTCCGACATGGAAAGGAAAACGGCGGACAACCGTCCGGCTGCCCGCCTTTTTTCCCGAAAGGACGTTGAGCTGAATCATTACCAGAGTCTCTTGTCCACGTAGACCTGATCGTCGGGATAAACCGGCGGATCCTTGGCCGGGTTTTTGAGGGCTTCATCGTAGTTCACCCGGATGCGCTGGCCGGTGCTGGTGCGCGTGAGCCAGACTTTGCTGTGGTTGGCAAAATCGGTCAGGCCGCCGGCAGACTGGATGGCCTTGGTAACGGTGGTGTCGCCGACGTAAAGCTGCTTGCCGCCACCTTTGACTTCGCCGCCGACGTAATAAACGGTTTCGCCGGATTTCACGGTGACGGTCAGCCGGACGTAATATTTCGGAACGTAGTCGTTGTGAATTTCATTTTGCAATTCGCCGGCGGTTTTGCCGACGGCAGTAACTGCGCCGATGAGCGGCAGGGTGATGGTGCCATCCTCCTTGATGGGTTCCTCGTGTAAAGGAATGTCAATCGGGGAGCCGGAGAAGTTCACAATGACCGTTTCACCGACGCGAAAGCGGGCCACATTCGCGCCGTTCCGGGGTTGGAGGTTGAGCTGGCCTTGCGACGGCGAGCTGCAGCCGGTGAAAATCACGGCGGCAACCAGCCACGCGCAGGCGAATAATCCTCGAACAAATAATTTCATGGGCGCTAATCGTTGCGAAAGTGGGGGCGCAATCAATACTTTTGTTTGATTTCCTTCCGGCCGGTGTCGCCGGCGGAACCTTTTTCCGCAGCCTCGGCATTTTGTTCTTCCTCGTTCTTCGAGTAATAGTAATAGCCGTGGTAGTAGCCGCTGTAGTAGTAGTAGCTTTCGTCCTGCGACATGTTGATGTT